>CALDJV010001258.1 GCA_937899305.1 uncultured Cytophagaceae bacterium | reverse complement strand
TATTAGAATTCTTGGGAAGACTTGACAAATAATGTACCGCTCACTAATGGTTTTTCATAATAAATTAAAGCATTCTCAAAATCATTTGCTTTTTTATAAATATCAGCAAGAGATTTTGACATTTCCATTGTTCGATACTTCGCCCCTACCTCTTCTGAGATTTTCAAAGCTTCTTTACCGTATAAAATGGCTTTCTCAAAGTCGTTAAGTTCTGCGTAAGTTTGTGATATATAGGTCAAAGGAAACATTTTACTCTTACGGAGTCCTAATTCCTCTCTGATATTGAGAGATTCTGAAAAACATTTGATGGCTTGCTTAAATTTTTTCTGTTTGTTGTAAACATACCCAATATTTGATAGGGCTATAGCTACTCCTCTCCTATCACCTATGATGTCTTTTACATCCTTATAATTTTGATACTGAATCAATGCCTGGTCATAATTTTTTAGATCGGCATAAATGTTTCCTAAATTATTGTAATCAATCGCGATATTCTTTTGATCATTAAAAAATTTATGGATTTCTAATGCCTTTTGATGAAAATCAAGAGATTGTTTAAACTTTTTTTGTAAGTAGTACAAAGCACCAATGCTAGCTAAAGTATGACCTTGCCTAATTCTTTCTCCCATCTTTTCATATATCTTCAGAGCATTTAGCAAATTGTTTAACGACTCTGGGAAATTGCCTTGATTGCGATATATTATACCCAATTCCCTAAAACTTTCTGCTACATTGATAGAATCTCTTAATTCCTTCCATAGTTTGATAGCCTTATTTTGTATTTTAACTGCTTCATCACGTCGATTAAAGGAAACTAGCACTCTCCCCTGGTTCATAAACGACAAAGCAATTCCTCGTTGATACCTTAAAGTTTTTGATAATTCGAGTGCTTGTTGTACATACTCAAGTGCTTTTTTAGACTCATTAATTCTACACAGATAACCTAACCCATTCAAAACATTCACCTTATTGGTATCCTCAGGTAAAGTTTGAAGCACTTTAAGCAGACTGTCTTTTTGGGCGGGTGATTGGGCAATGGTGAAGTGAGGTAAGAGACTGAATGCCAATAATACGCGCCAAAACCAAATGATACTTGGAGTAAAATGGTGCTTTAGGAGCAATTGGCAGTGCTTTACCATATGGTATTTGGGTAGTGAATGATTAATTGTTGTAAAAAAATGTAACCTTTGAGAAATAATCTCGTAAAAGGCGCAACTATACCGCTAATTCTACGAAGTTAAGCATTTGAGCACACTTTTTGAAATTTTGCTCATCCTGAATTTTACGTAATTTACTGGAAGAATTCATTTACCATGTAAGTTTTTATATCTGTATCTTACAAAAATTTCTTGAATTCCTATGCTTGGGTTTCCAATATATTCTTTTTTCTCCATACCTATCCTATGGCAGGGCTATTATTCAATTGGTTTTATAAATGCCCTTTCAAAACCGTACACTAATTTTTCATTCCCGAATCTTGTATTCAAGTTAATTTCACCAGTTTAAGAAACTACTTGAATAACCAGGTCTTTCTTTCCGCCTTAGTTTATTGGCGTTAAGAAATTTATGTAATGAAGCCGTAAAAATGATCACTGAACGAGGTACGAGTGAATGTTTGAGCATTTTAGGCGTAATGGAGTAAATTTTAGCAACAATAAACTACAGCGGCGGCTTTTTTTGGTTCGTTTTTTTAGCTGAAGAAAAAAATGAACGGCTGTTGAGTCATACGAAACTAAACTTTAGCTTACAACCCCACAGATTAGTCATTTTTATGCTGTAAAACCACCCTCAATTTCAAGTATTACCTAATATAAAAAAGTGTACGGTTTCAAAATGTCCTTACCCTTGATTTTGCCCACCAAGAAACTCGGCTACTTTCTTTGAAAACGATATCAAATTAGGCTTATTCACGTACACATTGTAAAGGATTATTAACCAACTAATAGGATAAAACATATGGCAAGTAAAAATGCTTTGTTGATTATTGACGCCCAATACGATTTTTGTCATCCCAATGGGGCTTTGTATGTACCAGGCGCCGAAAAAGACATGGAACGGTTGAGTAAACTCATCAACGACCAAGCCGATAAAATAGACCACATTTGCGTCACGCTGGACTCTCACCCCGTCAATGATGTCTCTCACCCTGGTTTTTGGCAAGATAAAGACGGCAACCCTCCCGCTCCTTTTACCATCATTACTTTGCAAGAAGTACAAGAAGGGAAATGGACGCCTCGATTTTATCCCGAAAAAGTGATCAAGTACTTACAGGATTTGGAAAGTCAAGGGCAGTTTCCCCATTGTATTTGGCCTGAGCACTGTCTCATTGGTTCTAAAGGAAATGCGCTGGATGATCAGTTGATGGATGCCCTCAAAAACTGGACGCGTCGGGGTAAGTTTTACCAGGCAGTGACCAAAGGTACCTACCCGCTCACCGAGCACTTTGGTATTTTTATGGCTCAAATTCCGGTAGCTGATCGCCCGGAAACGCAATTGAACCAAAGTTTGATCAAAACTTTAGAAAACTTCCAAAACGTATATGTAGCGGGTGAGGCACGTTCGCACTGTGTGGCTACCAGCCTTAAGCAGGCGTTGGATTATGCTCCTGGTTTGGCCGATAAAATGGTCATTGTAGAAGATTGCATGTCGGATGTACCTACTATGGGGCACCTGGGAACGCCCATTTATGATGAAGCCAAAAAGCGTGGGCTTCGTTTTGCCAAAGCAGCCGATATTCAGTTGTAGTAAACGTAAAAAGACATTCAAGGCCTTTGGCTTCAATATTTTTATTCTCCTTACATTTCTTGAACACTACTCATAAAAGACTTACAACATGAGCGATTTTGATGCAATAGATTTCAATCTCAATTTTAATAATTTCAACCCAGATGAGGTACAGGTAGACGAAACCATCAATGCCGTGTTTATCGTGGATGTGTCGCCTTCTATTACCAGTTATGAAAAAGACCTGAACCACGCCTTCAATGATTTTACGGCCACCATGCAAAAGTCACACGTTGCCGAACAATTGATGGTGTCTTTGGTGGAGTTCAACAACCAGGTAACGGTAAAGAGTGGTTTTCAGCCCATCAAGCACATTCCTACCATGAAATTCAAACCTTCGGGCGCAGGTACTGCTTTGTATGATGCCACCGCTCAGGGATTGAAAATGGCCATGGATTATCGGGAAAACCTAGAAGCTTCGGGAGTTATGACCAAAACATTGTTGTTTATCATTACCGATGGAATGGACAATGCCTCGGCCACCCCTGCCAAAACTGTAAAAGCAAAAGTGAATGAAGTAATTGCTCAGGAGCAAAATGCTTTTTCTTTTACGACCATTTTGTTTGGGGTAGGCAATGCGGCCAGTTTTGAACAGGCCCAGAAAGAAATGGGGATTCAACATTTGGCTCGGGTAGGTACTTCCGGATCAGAAATCAGAAAAATGATCAATTTTATCAGTCAGTCTATTGCCAGCACGGCCAACAATGCGCAAATCACTTTTTAGTAATTCGTGAAAAATAAAGTTTCGTTTTGACTTCAAGTTGAGAATTCGTCTTTGGTCCACAGTCGATAGTCCATAGTCCACAGACGACTATTTTTGATTCACTAGGTGGTTGTTTCCAACTTGTGAAATCGAAAGGTTATTTTTTTATCCTTACTTAGTAAAACTACAAAAATAACTTAATCCATTTGACTAATTTCTTGCCGCCATGCGTCCCAAAAAAATAGTGCGAATAACGCTGCTATTCGCCAATTTTTTCAGTCGCCTGACAACAAGCTATTGCATCAAATCTGGATTAGTTTATTTTTTCCGTTTTACTTAGCAGATATTACTCAAGTTTATTTTAATGGCCCTATGATACAATGCACCACACCATAGGGCCATAATTATCTAATCTACGCCTTTTATTTTTTGGCTTCCACCGCAGGGCGTCGATAAGCCACTACCCGGTCGATGAACACCAGCATTTCTTTTTTGACAATTTTGGAAGCATTCCAAGGTAGAAAGTGCCCCTTTCCGTTGACAATGGCCAATCTCACTGGAGCATTTTTCAATGCTTCTTTGGCATACAAGGCATTCTCGATGTAAATCAACACATCGCTATTACCATGTAAAATACTCACTGGCACACTAATTTTACCCCACAATGGTTCCATCTTCTTCAATGATTTTTCGTGGGCAAATTTCTCGTCGGTGGCTACCCGCATCATGCGAGGCAACAACCAGCGCAATGGTGGGTAACGAGTAGGATAAGAAATGGCGTAAATCTTTTCGGCACCTGCCGCCAACGAAGAAGAGATAAACATCAACCCATCTACCAAGTGCGGATAATCCATGGCCAGCCGGGCAATGACCGTACCTCCATAAGAGGAACCTACCAACATGACTTTTTTATGCAAGGGTCGGTATTTTTCCAGAATGGGTTTGATAAAGGCCGCCTGTTTTTCTACCGATCTTTCGGCTTTGCCAAACCCCGAATATCCATAACCAGGACGATCAATGGCCACAATTTTCACCTTATCGAGTAGGTCCTTGTCTTTCATGTAGCTTTTAAACGAGGTGAGCGAACCGGGTGCCCCGTGCATAAAAATGAGCAAAGGCAGGGTATCGTTTCCCAACTCCATATAACGCATGGGGCGTTTTTCTATTTCGTAACGATGTATTTTGGGCGTATAACGGGTCACTCTAGGGGCAAATGCAGTTTGTAATTTGCTATCAGAACTACGCAAGGTAATGCAGCTCGATACACTTATCCATAGTAATATAAGATATAAAAATCGTTTCATGAGGTGTTTTTTACCAGCAGTATGTTGTTGATCATTGTTTAAAATACGAATAAAATTCCATACCAGATGGATTCAAGCAAAATCTTTATATAAACTCAAACCCACATTTGATGCATTCAAAACTTTGGTTCATAAACTCTCTCCTCGTACAATAAGTTTTTTTTCTTTACTTTGATTCAAATAAAAACCTACAATCCAATTCTTATGAAAAAAACATTGAAACACTTTCAAAAAAATCAAATTGAAAATTTGAGTATGATCAAAGGTGGTCAGCAAAAGGGCCAGGCATCGTCTTCGCAAAAGTCAAAGCGCAACCAAGCAGATGATGTGGTTACTGAGGAAATCACTTTTGTAGTAGAAGATTTACAAATTGCTTAGCTCGACTTTGGCCTTTTAAATTACAGAACCCTTCGTGGAAATAGCAGTTA
>CALDJV010001257.1 GCA_937899305.1 uncultured Cytophagaceae bacterium | reverse complement strand
GTTATTAGAATTCTTGGGAAGACTTGACAAATAATGTACCGCTCACTAATGACCTGTTACATATTCTTTATAATTGAGGACAAAATTACAACCTAAAATTTTGAGAATCTAACTTTTTGCAAAAAGACTTTGTTTGACTTTGCGGCTTAGATTGGGAATTAAATTTCGTACTCGGTAGCAATTGATTCCCAGGAGAGGTTTTTGATTTTTTCTAAAATTTCGGGATCAATCGGTAAACCATACTCGTTCTGAAACCAGACCAAAGCACCATAAGACTCGTACAAAGGCGCATCATCTCCTTTGGTCAAGGCCGAAGACCTAAAATAAGCCACACAAGCAATGCCTGGTATCTCGGCTGCTTTGCCCAAAATGCTTGGCAGGTTTATGTTTACATCCAGTGGGGTTTCTTTGGGAGTAAAAAGGTAAGGGTTGGGGTGGATTTTTTTGGCTACCTCCACCGCATTATTGATACTTCGTCGGTTGATGTATTCGTTGGGGTATCCTTCTAAAATGTCATTGACCACCCATTGGTAAATTTTTTTGAGATAAATCGTTCTTTTGGAGTGTAATTCGATTTGCATGAAATTAAGGTAAAACGTTTACTCAATCTTTTTTAACTTCGCCCATCATCAAACCAATCCCTTTTTAAATGGTTATTGGAATGAGAGTACATTTGCAAAGATAAGTTGTTTCAATGAAAAAGTTTAATATACCCGAGTTTTATCGTAGCCCTATCATTGGTCAGGTAAAAAAAATGCGTAAAGATGCCGACCCCCGCAAACAAGACTTTACGCCTTTTTCGCTGGATTTTGGGGCCGTAGAGATTTTTGTGCCACGACATTTTGGCTTTTGTTATGGAGTAGAAAATGCCGTAGAAATTGCTTATCGTACCGTGGAGCAAAATCCAGATAAAAAAGTGTTTTTGCTGAGTGAAATGATCCACAACCCGCTGGTAAACGATGACTTACAATCTCGCGGGATTCGCTTCATTATGAATACCTCGGGCGAGCAATTGATTCCTTGGGAAGCAATACAGCCTGAAGACATTGTACTCATTCCCGCTTTTGGAACGACCATAGAAATAGAACAACTCCTAAATGACAAAGGAATAGATACTGAAAAGTACGATACCACTTGCCCATTTGTAGAAAAAGTATGGAAAACCTCGGCCAAGCTTGCCAAAAAAGATTACACGGTCATTATTCACGGCAAAGCAAAACACGAAGAAACCCGGGCGACTTTTTCGCATAGCAAAAGTGGAACACCCTCTATCATTGTACAAAATATGGAAGAGGCGCAACAATTGGGTGCTTTTATCAAAGGAGAAACGCCTTTTTCAGAATTTGAAAGCATCTTTGCCGGACGTTATTCAGAAAACTTTGACCCTGCCAAAGATCTCCAACGGGTAGGAGTGGTCAACCAGACTACCATGCTGGCTTCCGAAACCCAAGCCATTGCCGATTATTTTCGTTTGCTCATGGTAGACAAGTACGAAGAAGCCAACATCAAGAGCCATTTTGCCGATACCCGCGATACGTTGTGTTATGCCACCAATGACAACCAAAAAGCGACCTATGGTTTGTTGGAGCAACCGGCTGATTTGGCCATTGTGATTGGAGGCTACAACAGCTCTAACACCACCCACTTGGCCGAGCTATGTGAAGAAAAACTGCCTACTTATTTTATTAATTCAGAGCATCGGATTGCTTCTCCTGATGCCATTCATCATTTTAACTTTCATACCAAGCAAGAAGAAACCACGACCCCTTTCATTCCCAACAAAGAGAAAGTAAGACTGCTGGTAACGGCCGGAGCTTCTTGTCCGGATGCCCTGGTAGACCGCGTGATTCAGCGTTTGGTGATGTTATTCGAAAACACCAAAACAATTGAGGAGGTAATGGAAGAAGTAATGGCTTGAATACAAGGTTGAACAAGCATACTCAAACCAAGCAAAGCCTCCTTGGATTATTTTCTGATCTGACGAGGTTTTTTGCCGATGTTTTTGGGAAAAACTGTTTTACCCAAGACTTGTTTTTGGCTGGTGAAGATAATTCTGCTATATTGAATCTGGTTCAATTTTCAATTGATATCCAGAAATTCAATCAAATAAGGAAAGTTGGTATTATTTTTTCACTAGCCAACAAAAACAATTTCAAACACCAAAGATTTGTCAAAACCGATTTCAAACTCAATGAGCATTTCTAAAAGCCTGCTTATCATTTTTATGACCGGGTTTTTCTTTTTTTCGGTTAAAGCTCAAAACAAGACTTCTACGGAGTATGGGTTGCCATTTTTGCAAAACTATGCTCCAAGGGATTATCAGGCAGGGTATCAAAATTATGCAGTGACTCAGGACAAACGGGGGATCATGTATTTTGGTAACGAAGTGGGCGTATTGGTGTTTGACGGCGTACATTGGCAAATCATTCATTTGAGTAATCAAAGTCAAGTAAAAGCCCTAAAAGTCGATCAAAAAGGACGAATATATGTAGGAGGGGTAGATGATTTGGGTTACTTGAAAGCCAATCAAAGAGGCATATTAGAATATGTGTCATTGCTCTCTAAAATTCCATCACAATACCGCGACTTTGGCGAAGTATTGAGCATATTTACTACTGAAAAAGGGATCTTTTATGTAACCAACAAGACCATATTTCAGCTAAGCAATGAAAAAATACAGCCCCTCAAAATCAAGCAGAAGGCTTATTGGGCCGGTTTTCAGATAAAAGACAAACTACTGATTCAGGTAGCCAACAAAGGGGTATACTTTCTGAATCCCGCTACCTTACAACTAGAAAACATCACCGCTCAGCAAATACCAATCAATGAACCACTGGCGGCCATTTTGCCTCACCAATCAAATCAATTTTTGTTGATATCAAAAGGTGCTCGATTTTTTACCCTTAGCGAGCAACAACTCACCCCTTGGGAGGGGCTACAAACCGACTTGTTACAAAATCAGCCCATTAATTTTGCAACGCAACTGCCCAATAAGCAATATGCCATTGGGAGTTTGCAAATCGGTTTGGTCATCATCAATCAAGCGGGCGAGCTCATCAAGCATTTTGACAAAAATACCGGACTTCCGTCCAATAGTATCCTGACGATCTTCAACGATCAAGAAAATAACTTATGGGTAGGTTCCAACCGTGGTATTACCTATTTGGCCATTGGTGCGCCCTATGCATTGATAGATGAGCGTTCTGGACTTCAAGGGCAAATCAATCGAATCATTTTCAGCAATCAATCGCTGTATATCGCCACCTCCTTGAATGTATATCGCAAAAAATGGCAAAGAAATGAGCCTTTTCAGCCAGTAAAGTTCACGGCAGGTAATAACCAAAGTCTGTTTTTGTTAGAGAATACATTATTGGTGGGAAACCCTAAACTCGACTTTGGCCTTTTAAATTACAGAACCCTTCGTGGAAATAGCAGTTAAAA
>CALDJV010001256.1 GCA_937899305.1 uncultured Cytophagaceae bacterium | reverse complement strand
GCATTCATAAATCTTATTTGGTCAAAATGGGCGAAATGCAAACGGTAAAAATCCATCAGGGTAGTAAATACGAAATGGTATTGAAAAATGGTGTAGTGCTCCCAATTGGTCGTACCAGATATAAGGAGTTGAAAGGGTAATGGATTTAAAAGTTTCGAAATAACCGCCTTTTGCATTTACCCTTGTCACTTGCTTATATTTGTAAAAAGTATTTAGGATTAGTACCAAACAATCCAATAAAAAAGATACTTATATTTGTTTATAATTCATTCGAACAAAAAGCACCTCTATTTCAGTGAGTACCGCTGAAATAAAATAGTAATTATATGAAGATCAGGGATTTTGTAGCTCATTATGCCAAAGACAGCCTTGCCCAGGCATTAGCCCAATATTTAGCCACCGATGCCCCCACCCGTGTGCACCTCAAAGGATTGGTAGGTAGTTTAGATGCGGTAGTGGCAAGTGCTACTTATAAGATTCATACTGAGGCCAAAAAACGCATCAACCACATCTTTGTATTAAATGACCGGGATGAAGCCCTCTATTTTTATAATGATTTACAAAATCTTTTAGGCAAGAAGAATATTTGGTTTTTCCCATCTTCCTATAAGCGACCTTACAAATTTATGGAGGTCGAGAACGCCAATGTACTTGAGCGTGCAGAAGTGTTGAACCGAATCAACCAAAGAGTGAGTACGCCCCAGGTAGTGAGTGTAGATGCCGCCAAAGCCAACGAAGAGAACCCCGTCAACGAAGATGGATTTATGATTGTAACCTATCCAAGTGCTTTAGTTGAAAAAGTTATTAATAAGCGGTCATTGCTCGAAAATACCTTTACTGCCAAAGTAGGTGAGCAAGTAGATATTGAGTTTCTGGCGGAGATACTGCATACCTATGATTTTGATAAAACCGATTTTGTATATGAAGCTGGACAGTTTTCGGTACGGGGAGGTATTGTAGATATTTTTTCTTACTCCAACGATTATCCTTATCGTCTCGAGTTTTTCGACGATGAGCTGGAAAGCATTCGTTTATTCGATCCAGAAAGTCAGCTTTCTATTGAGCAGGTGGAGCAAATTGCCATTATTCCCAATGTACAAATCAAATTGGTACAAGAAGTACGTGAATCGTTTCTCAACTTTGTGCCAGGCAATACCAATGTGTGGGTCAAAGATTACGAATCAACCCTTACTGTAGTTCGTAAGAGTTTTACTAAAGTAGCGAATAACTTTAAAGAAATTTTAGAGAAAAGTGGCAATACCCAAATTGTTAATGACCCTGATGTATTGTTTGAAACTCAAGTATCCTTTGAAAAAAAACTGAAGGAATTTACCACAGTTGAGTTTGGCAAGCGCTTTCATTTTAAAACTGATAAAAAGCTGATACAGGAGGCCAAGCCTCAACCATCTTTTAACAAAGATTTTGCTTTGTTGATAGATGATCTCAAGGAAAAGCAAGGGCAGGGATATGCTAATTACATCGCTGCTGATTCTCTTCGTCAGGTCGAGAGACTACACGTGATTTTTGATGAGCTAGACCCCTCAGTAAAGTTTGATGCTCTTGGGGTAGCTTTACGAGAAGGTTTTGTAGATCACATTAACCGCTTTGTTTGCTATACTGATCATCAGATTTTTGAACGTTACCACCGCTACCGAGCCGGAAAACGACATTCTAAAAACAAGGCCTTAACAATGAAGGCTTTGAAAATGCTGAACCCAGGCGATTATGTCACGCATGTAGATTATGGGGTAGGGCGTTTTGCTGGTTTAGAAAAAGTAGAAGCCAACGGTAAGATACAGGAGGCCGTTCGTTTGGTTTACCGTGATGATGACTTGTTATACGTAAGTATTCACTCACTGCACAAAATCAGTAAATATTCTGGGAAAGACTCTGCTCCCCCAAAAGTGCACAAGTTGGGTTCACCCGAATGGGAAAATAAAAAGAAAAGAGTCAAAAAGCGGGTGTTAGACATTGCCGAAGACCTGATAGAGCTTTATGCCAAACGAAAATCAGCACCAGGTTTTGCTTTTAGCCCCGATAGTTTTTTGCAAGCCGAATTAGAATCCTCATTTATATATGAAGATACGCCGGATCAGGCCAAGGCTACTGCCGATGTAAAAGTAGATATGGAGCAAACCAGCCCAATGGATCGCCTGATTTGTGGAGATGTAGGATTTGGTAAAACCGAAGTGGTCATTCGAGCAGCTTTTAAGGCAGTAGCAGATAATAAACAAGTAGCGGTGTTGGTACCTACTACTATTTTGGCGCTTCAGCACTATAAAACCTTCCAAAATCGTCTGGAAAAATTCCCTTGTAATATTGCCTATATCAATCGTTTCAAAACGACTAAGCAAATCAAAGAAACGCTGAAAGAGCTAAGTGAAGGCAAAATTGATATCTTGATTGGTACCCATCGTATTGTAGGTAAAGATGTCAATTTCAAGAACTTAGGGTTATTAATCATTGATGAAGAGCAGAAATTTGGAGTAAAAACCAAAGAGAAGCTTAAAGAAATGCGGGTAAATGTAGATGTACTTACCCTTACAGCAACCCCAATTCCCCGTACCTTGCATTTTTCTTTGATGGGGGCGCGTGACTTGTCTATTATTCAAACCCCACCCCTCAACCGCCAACCGGTTACTACGGAACAACACACCTTTAACGATGAGGTGATAAGAGATGCTATTAGTTTTGAACTACGCAGAGGTGGTCAAGTATTTTTTGTCCATAATAGGGTCAAAGATATTATTTCTATTGCCAATAATATTCTCAAACTAGTACCAGATGCCCACATTGGGGTGGCACATGGGCAATTAGATGGACCAAAGCTCGAAAAGGTTATGCTCAAGTTTATTGAGGGAGAGTATGATGTATTGATTTCTACCAATATTATAGAGGCTGGACTGGACGTGCCTAATGCCAATACTATTATTATTAACATGGCGCATATGTTTGGCTTGGCCGATTTGCATCAAATGCGCGGAAGAGTAGGGCGCTCCAACCGTAAAGCCTATTGTTATTTGTTGGCGCCCGCCTCTTCTTTACTCACCGTAGAGTCTCGTCGTCGTTTAACGGCTCTTGAAGAATTTTCTGAATTAGGTGATGGATTTAAAATTGCCATGCGCGACCTTGACATTCGTGGTGCCGGAAACTTGCTGGGAGCCGAACAAAGTGGATTTATCAGTGATTTGGGTTTTGAAATGTACCACAAAGTATTAGATGATGCCATTCAGGAGCTAAAAGAAACTAAGTTTAAAGAGCTGTTTGCCAGTGAGCTTTCTGCCAAGGATTTAAAGACTGATTGTGTCATAGAAACAGACCTAGCTATTTTAATTCCCGATGAATATGTTACAAGCATCTCTGAACGTTTGAGCTTATACACTACCTTAGGTAATATCAAGGACAAGGAAGAGTTGGAAAGTTTTAGCAAGTCAATTCAAGACAG
>CALDJV010001255.1 GCA_937899305.1 uncultured Cytophagaceae bacterium | reverse complement strand
TGTACAAGCCACTTGCATTACCAGCGAAGGTAAAGCAAAAAAAATGGAAGAGATTCAATGCGGTAATCGTAATATCCAAGGTATTTTTTATTCTGATGCTCAGATTTGTCGCTACCCGCTAGAATTCAAGAAAGCAGGCGAAACACTTACTCTCCAGACCATTAAACACTACAATGATGTAAAATACCTTACCAGTATTTATTTTCACGAAGAGCTACCCATTAGCACCAAGTACATTTCATTTGTGATTCCAGACTGGATGGAGGTAGAATTGAAAGAATTTAATTTTGAAACATTCAATATCAAAAAAAGTAAAGCATATTTGCCTGATCAGCAGGCCCATGTGTATACCTACCAAATCAACAATTTAGTCGCTTTTGCTCAAGAAGCTTTTATGCCGGGCAGCTCTCATGTATATCCTCATATATTGGTATTGGCCAAAAGCTTTACGAAAAATAACCAACGCCAAACGCTTTTGGCATCAACTGACGATTTGTATGCCTGGTACGCAAACCTGGCCAATCAAGTAAACAATGAATCTAACAATTTAAAACCTTTGTTGGAGGCCATGCTCCAAAATCGGCAATCAGATTTAGATAAAATCAAAGCCATCTATTATTGGGTACAAGACAACATTCGCTACATTGCTTTTGAGGATGGCATTGCCGGGTTTAAGCCTCAATCTGCTCAAAAGGTGTTCCAACAAAAGTATGGAGACTGTAAAGGCATGGCCAACTTGACCAAAACGTTGCTCAGATTGGCAGGGTATGACGCGCGTCTTACTTGGGTTGGTACCAACCATCTAGCTTATGATTATTCTATTCCTTCACTGGCGGTAGACAACCACATGGTATGTACGGTATTGCATGATGGTAAACGGTACATTTTGGATGCAACCGAAAAATACAATGCTTTTGGAGATTATGCAGAGCGTATTCAAGGAAGGCCAATTTTGATAGAAAATGGCAAAAAATATATTCTAGATAAAGTCCCCGTGTTGGGCAACACCCGCAACTTGGTCATTCACAATCAGTTGCTCAAAATAGAAGGAGGCCGATTGGCAGGGCGAGGAAAACTGGAGCTTTCGGGAGAAAATAAGCAAATGTTGTTGTACTACTTGCATAAAACTCCTAAAATCCACCGGGACCGTTTTATCAAAGGGGTGATTTCTTCACGCAATGAAAACTTTGAGGTGTTGGCCAATAAGATTAGTAATATCCACAACCGGGAACAACCTTTTGAGATCAATTATTTGTTCAAAAACCCTGGCCAAATAACCAAATTTGGTCGTGAGATTTACCTCGATATGGATTACTCTAAAGAGTATAAATCGGCGATGATTGATGTGAGTCGCTTGTCTTACGTCAAATTTCCTGAAAAAGTACTCAACCTGAGTTCCATTGTATTGGAAATTCCAAAGGGATACCGGGTCAAGCATTTGCCGACCAATATGGAGTTTATGCACGAAAAATTTTCGTTCCGGGTGAAGTTTGAAGCCACCCACAATAAATTGGTCTATATCAAAGAAATTGTAGTAGGCGATGGGGTGATTCCTCGGAGTTGTTTCAAGCAATGGAACGAATGTATTTTGAAACTGAATAAAATTTATGAAGATCGGGTGGTTTTGGTAAAAAAATAGTTTTTATTCTATTGTTCCACCTTTGGCTTATTTAAATGGTTTTATTGTTCCACTGCGCTTATTGTTACATTGTTCTATTGTTGCGCAAGGCGATGATTCATTCGTAACGCTTTGCGCTACTATGGACTGTCGACCAATGCTGTTTCCTTAACGAACCAATATCTTATCGGTAATAATCGCCTATTTAATTATTTCTGTTTTGACTGATTAAACAGTCATTATAAAGAATAAGAGGAGCATTTTAGCTTATTTTCTCTGCTTTTGGCTCGGTTGCCTCCGGCGGCTTCATTTTTTGAAGGGCAAAAAATAAAGGAAAAAACCCTCGACAGCATATGCCACCGCACAAGGCCAATGCCCCCTCCTTCCATGCTGTCTACCCACCCGCGAGCGAAGCAACGAATTTGCTCTGATAATCCTCATTTTTTTGAATACAATTTCAAATATATTGCTGATAATCAGTAATTTAATTAAAGACATTTCGTCAATATTACCGTTTTTCATTTCGCCTTATTTTGTGGGCGTTAAGAACTTATGGAGTAGAGCCGTTAAGAAATGATCACTGACACCCTGGATGGTGTGGCTGATATTGCGCGAGGGTGGAATGTTTGAGCATTTTAGGCGCAACGTAGTAAGTTTAGCTACCACAAAATACAGCGACGGCGTTTTTGCCTACTTTTTGAGCTGTAGCAAAAAGTAG
>CALDJV010001254.1 GCA_937899305.1 uncultured Cytophagaceae bacterium | reverse complement strand
TTTTACTGGCAACAACACGATCAAAAATTAAAAAAGGCGCGCTCCACTGAAAAAAAGGAAGGACTCGACCCACTGGATATAGACATCAACGAAAAGGAATTCGCACCTTTGTTTCGGTACCAGTATCAACGCTACTTGGGTACCCGCGAAAAATTGCAGGAAACCACCGCTCGTAAAAGCTTCCAGAACGAAACGGAAATGAATGAGAAGCTGGAAGAGTACAGCAATTATTTTATGACCGAGCGGGACAAAAAGATTCGGAGCATTTATGCGTCGATTGAACAATTGCACCGGGAAGGTCTCCTCTTACTGGTCAAAAATAAAAAATTAAAAGCCGACTGGTTACTACAGCAAACCCCGCCGCCCTGGATCAAAATATTTGAGGAAAATGGAGCCAAAACCATTGCCAAAAAAATCAAGGACAAGGTAGCGGTGATCCAAAAAATCAGCCCGGATTATAAAATGTTGTTTACACCATTGAGTGGTCAACAATTGGATCAAAAGCTATCGCAAGGAAAATCGGAAGTCATTCGGAAAGCATATGAATCGACCCTCCAAATGCTCGCCCAGCCCAGTTACAAAGACCGCCTCGAGGAGGTCTATCACAGCACTTTTCTACAATACTACCAAACCCTGCGGGTTTATAAGAGCTTTGAAAGCATGGTGGGCATCCCTGTCGACTGGGATCATAGCAAAGTAAGTGGAGGATACGCCAAAAACGCGATGCCAGATGGCTTTTATGGTCAGGTATCACAAAGGGCCATGAAGCTACGAGGAGAGTTTATGGCGGTCAGCCAGGCCTATTTGCTCAATCGTGATCCGGGACACTTCAAACGGGAAGGTTTTTGGGGTTCGTTGGTAGAAGGACTGGTAGAAGAGATTGTGAAGGGGTATGATTACAAAAGTAACAACGACACCATTGGGAGTTTTGTGCAACTGATGCAAACAGAGGGCATCCCAATTACCAAACAACAACTGGAACGCAGCAAGCCTTCGCTTTGGGAACAAGTAGGGAAGGCAGTAGGAGCCAGCATACCGATGTTGCTAGAGCTTACCGTGATCAGTTTGACTACCCAGGGGTTGGGTACCGTACCTGCCATTAGAATGGTGGGGGCCGCATTGCTCAAAAAACTAGGCCGGACCTTTGGGCCCAAACTGGCACCCCGGATATTCCAGTTGATGGTCAAAACCGGGAAAAGCTCGTTGGACTTTTGGCTGGCCGGAGCGGGAGCTGCTACCGGGGCCGGAGAAGGGGCCGCGGGCCACCTATTGGGTAAATTTACCTTGACCAGTCTCCTAAAAAACAAAGGGGTGTTGGGAGCTTTGATTGGTTCGGCAGAAAAAATATTGAGGGGTGCCACCGTCAACACCATTGAAGAGTATAGCGGGGATTTGTTCAATGCGTTTAGCAAACACGGGGTAGATTTAAACCAAGTTTTCCAAGAGGTGTTTGGGCGTAATTATGAGCAAGCCCGCGATAAATTTTTAGTCACCGCCTTGGTGAGTCTGCTTTTTTCGGGCACTGGAGCGGCGACGAAAATGATTCCGGCATTGAAGGTAGAAGCAAGAAAGAGGTATCAAGCAAATTCAAAACAAAAGGTAAAATACGCCCAAGATTTCGCCAAGGTAGCCGAACTACTCGAGAGAACCGAAGCCTTGCAACAGGATTTGACCAACCAAGCACCAAAGCCCAAAGTAGCCCAACAAATCAAGAAAAAGAGCTTGCCCAATATTACAGTGGAGCAATTGCTCGATCCCCAACTGAAGTTCGATGCCCGCCTCACCCAACAACTCATCATTCAGATCAATGCCTCGGCCAAGCAGGTAGATGACATCACCGTTTTGGAGGAGTATGCCCACGTTTGGGTATTGCTATTGGCCAAAATGAACCCTCAACTGGTACAAAATGCCGTCAATCAGCTACAGCAAAGCAAGGCATTTGAGGCCCTTTCCCAATTTTATAAGGCCGAAGCCGCCAAAAACTTTCCTGGAGATCCGGCCATGCAGCAGCTTTACCTGGGGATGGAATTATTGGGTAAAGCCATTAGCCTGGAAGGTAAAAATCTGGGAGACATTGTTCAAAATAAAAGACTGCTCCCCGAACAAAAGAAATTTATTGACCAACTACAGGCGCTGATCAATGACCCTGGGTTAAAACAGTTTTGGGTAACGATCAAGGCGGCCCTTCGAGAGTTGTTTGCCAAGTTGGGCATTCGCCTGGAGCAAAATCAGGATTTACAAAGCCTTACTTTAGGCGATTTGATCAAAGGAGCCAAACAAGACCTGCAAGGAAGTGACCCC
>CALDJV010001253.1 GCA_937899305.1 uncultured Cytophagaceae bacterium | reverse complement strand
AGACTGTGCCAAAGTTCTGAAATGGGAAAGTAATTATTTTCTTATCCCTAAATGGCTTTCAGAAGAAGCAAAAAAACAAAATAAAACCCATCGTATCGTCATTATGATTGAATTAGGAGACTTACGTGAAGGGGTCATGCGAGATGAAATTGTAGATTTTTATGAACAAATTTTTGAACTTCCCAATATAGATGTGGTAGGTCTAGGCACCAATCTCAATTGCCTGCATGGTGTACTACCTTCTGAGGATAAGCTTATTCAATTGAGCTTATATAAACAAATTATAGAACTCAAGTTCAAAAGAAAAATTCCTTATATATCGGCAGGAACCACCGCCACTTTACCATTATTGTTACGCAAACAGTTACCTGTGGGCGTTAACCATTTCAGACTAGGAGAAGCTTTGTTTTGGGGAAACAATATGTTTGAGGAAAACAAAGTGATTGAGGGCATGGAAAGCGACGTGATTGAATTATTTGCTGAAATCATTGAGATCAACGAAAAACCAGTAGTACCTGCTGGAGTATTGACTGAAAACCCCAGTGGAGAAGTTTTTGAAGTCAATGAAGACGATTTTGGACGTACCACCTTTAGAGGAATCATCGATGTTGGTCTATTAGATATTCAGCCTGACTTCCTCATTCCTCAGGATCAGAGTCTTGAGATTATTGGAGCCAGTTCTGATATGTTGGTCTTGGATCTCAAAAGTAATCCTAAAAAATACAAAGTAGGCGATTTGGTGGCTTTTCGACTCAAATACATGGGCGCATTGGGCTTGCTTAATTCTTCTTACATAGAAAAAATAGTCGAATAAATTCTTTCTATGGTTATACGCTGAAAAACATGTTCATTGATTGGTAAGAAAGTAGCCTCAAAAGTTAAGATTCATCCTGAAAAAGGTTAAATTTGTGTCTAAGTAAAACTAAGTCATTAAACTTTATTCATCAAATGAAAAAACAATTTATGCTTTTGATGATGGCTGCCATATTTATGGTAAGCGTCGCTGCAACAACCTACTATTCATTTACCGTTCGTTACCACAACAAAGACTCTCGCTCTTGGACGTTTAAAGCCAAAATGAGTGGCAGTATCTACAAGGTTACTTTTGGGTCTAGTCGTACATCTTCAGTATCTTTCCAGGGCTCGGGTAGCAAAGCCGTTGTTACCTGCGAATGCGGAGATGTAGAGGTAGAAAGTGGAGACCGTCTTGAAATCAAGAAAGGCTGTATCAAAGTGAAATAATTATTTTTTTCAATGAATTGTTGAGGAAACCTTCCTCAACAATTCGTTCATATATCAGGCTCATTCCTTACTATTTTTCTCCATTTTTTACTGCAACTACCTCCCCCATCACACTCAACGCAATTTCCTGAGGCGTTTTGGCATTGATGGCTACTCCTACCGGAGCGTGAATTCGCGCAATTTCGTCTTCACTTATTCCAGCCTCCTGCAGGCGCTGTACCCGCTTGGCGTGGGTTTTCTTGCTTCCCAAACAGCCAATGTAAGCTACTTGTGACTTGAGTAGAATATGTAGGGCCTGGTCGTCTATTTTGGGGTCATGCGTTAGCAACACCGCATACGTATCCTGATCCAAAGTCATCTCGGGCAATACTTCTTCGGGCCAGGTCTGATGCAATGCATCGGGTTTGGTAATGTAACGGGTTTCTTCGGTAAAAATCTTGCGCGGATCGATGACTATAGTTTCAAAATTGAAGGTATTGGCCAGATCAATCAAATCAATGGAAATATGAGCTGAACCTACAATGACCATTTTGTTTTTTTGCGGAAACTCCTGCACAAACAATTGCGTGCCCTCATGTTCTACAATCTCGCTTTGGTGGTTGACACGAGCGCGTTGAGCCATCTCCATCAAAGCATCATCCACTGCCAAGGTCCCCTTTGATGCTCCATCAGAAGTCACCAAGGCGTGATCGCTTTGGATTCCTGACATTTTACTAATCAGTACACAACTTTTATTTTGGGTGATGTGCACTCGCAATGCCTCCCAGGCAGGCTTTTGACTAGCTTCTAAGCCTAGAAAACGCTCCACAAAAACAGTAATTTTACCTCCACAACTCAAACCTACTGTCCAGGCGTCTTCGTTTTTCACTCCAAACTTTAGAATTTGAGGCTCCCCATGTTCCATTACTTTCAAGGCCTCTTTGATGACTGCCCCTTCTACACACCCCCCACTTACCGACCCTATGATTTCCATATCTTCGGTAATGGCCATGGCTGAGCCCACTACTCGAGGAGCAGATCGCCAAGTATCTACTACTGTGGCCAAGGCAATTTTTTTACCTGCCTTGAGCCATTTTTCTATTCCATTGAATATATCCAGCATCGTTTTTTTAGTTTTGAGATCTTTGGATCATTTCGGGCATTGGTTGCAACCGCTTAGATACGCTAAATATGTACTTATCCGCCTCGTCTATTTGTTTATCCAGTTTTTTGGCTTTCTTGAAATCCTCAAGTGCATATTCGTACTTCCCTTCTTTAAAATAATAATATCCTCGGGCTAAATAAGGCCAACCCGCATCTCCATCATATTTCAAGGCATCTTGGATGTCTTGCCAGCCCTTCTTCATTTGGCCATTGGCCGCATAAATCATCGCCCGATGGCTCAGCGTATATCCTTCTACTGCATTGATGGCCAAGGCCTTACCAAAATCAGCCAAGGCCTGAGTAGTATCACCTTGAGCGGCTTTTACCAGTCCAAGGTTGGCAAATGCCAAGTCTTGGCGTGGATTCAACTTGGTGGCACTTTCTAAGTCCTTGCGAGCGGCTTCGTATTTTTCAATTTTATAACTCAGGTAACCCCGACTTCCCAGAGCGTTCGCATTTTCGGGTTCCAATCGAACTACTTGATTCAAATCCTGAATGGCATCTTGGTAGTTTTTGAGTTGTAAATGCACCGAAGCCCTTCGGAAAAACACCTTGGAGGTGTCTCCATATTTAGCGGCTACGATATCTAAATCACCCAAAGCAGTCTGGTATTTTTCCAAGGCAAAATAAGCATTGGATCGATTAAAATAAGCATCCATGAGTACAGAATCAAGCTGAAGCGCTTTATTGTATTGAACAACCGCATTTTCGTATTCACCCAAGTGATACATCGCAATACCCAAGTTGTTATAAATCTCAGAAAAAGAACTATCCAATTTAATCCCTTCGCTAAAATAGTATGCCGCTTGCTTATACTGTTGTTTTTTGAGACTATTATTCCCCTTGCGAAACAAACGAACCATTCGGGAGTCGTATTGAGATGATTCACAAGCAAAAAAAGTGGCGCTTACGAATAGCCACAAGAAAAGGTTACATACTTTTTTTTGGATGTTCATGTTTACGTGTAACTTTTATACAATAAATTCGACTATTATTCAGTTATTTAATTGTTTGATGTGTAAAACAGAAAACAAAAAATTACCAGCATTTGTTAAAAAATGTTTCATTTGTATCCAATTAAAGGTGATTTTGACTTATTTCATAGTCATATAATCATAAAAGTTCTCTATATATTAATTTTAGCAACACATTATTTTAATTTCTCAAATTAGTGTACTATATTTGCTAAAAATAAGTCAAAATCTATTAATTCTTTTTACTCCACAAGGTAAGGTTTATTCAAAATGACAACTACTGACAATAAAAAGCTAATGAAAGACCTCGAGTCAGCAATTAAGGAGCTCAAAGCTGTTCATAAAAACAGAGAAGCCATCTTAAACGAGTTGACCAGTAAGGCTAAGAAAGACAAAGACAGTGAGTAATTTCTTGTTCAGAAATTTTTCAGGAGTCAGGCCAGCATAAGATTCCACCACGTCTATGTTACACGATAACAATGTATTTATAACACTCATGGATGCTTAACATTTCGATGCTAAGCATTTTTTTTGTCCTCCTTGTCTCATCATTTTTTACTTTTTCCTTATCTTATATCACATTTCAAATATTGCATTTTTTCAATTATAACTCTAGCATATTTTCTTTTTAGTTCATTGTCCTAAAATATACCCCCAAAAAACTTCTCTTACCTAAAAAAGATTTAACCCATTTTTATTTTATTAAAACCACATTTACCTTATATAATTTGGACAATACTCTATTTCAAGATGTGATTCAACACTACCGAGTGATCAAGAAAATCAAATGATGATTTGTGTCTGTTTTCTAAATTGTACTTTAATTAGTTGACCTGTTACTAAAAAGTTAAATATATCGCCTCAGAAGAAAATTTTCAAGCAAACTTTTGCAAAACAATTTTTTTCCCATACGTTTGTAATCATTAAACAAAACAGAAAAATCATACACTCGATGAATTTAACCATTCACAAATATTTATTCAATGACAAAATCGCCGCTTCCAAGCGTTGCGCGTGCTGGTTTTGGTGTTGTTGCTGTGGATTGGGAAGGTGCATGATATTTGAATAGATATAATATTAACTAAAAGATACATGAGCCTTCCCTATTCGCAGGGGAGGTTTTTTTATGCCCGAGTGAAAGTTTCACTCTACAAACGCAAAAGCCTTTTCTGCTTCAAAACAGGGAAGGCTTTTTTGTTGCCGTATGTGTACAAGCCTTTCCTAAATAAGGAAGGTCAAATAAGTTACTTAGAACAAATACGATACACTACGACACAATGCAAAGTTTCAGAACCGAATTAGAGAATTTAGAAAATCCAGTAGTAGAAAAAGACATTATTGAATTAGGGAAAAAAATTCAGCTTTTTCACGAAGGAAAAATCGACGAAGAAAAATTTAGAAGCCTTCGCCTCGCCCGTGGGGTATATGGACAACGTCAGCCAGGAGTACAAATGATTCGTATCAAAATTCCTTTTGGTCGACTAAGTACCCAACAGTTACTGCGTATTGCCGATGTAGCCGATGAATTTTCGGATGGCAAGCTCCACGCCACCACTCGCCAAGACATTCAGATTCATTACGTGAGCCTGGACCGTACTCCTGAACTTTGGGCCCGCCTCGAGCAAGACAAGATTACTTTGCGAGAAGCCTGTGGAAACACGGTGCGCAATGTGACTGCTTCGGCCAAAGCGGGCGTTGACCCCAACGAACCTTTTGACGTTTCGCCTTATGCTCAAACTGTCTTTGAGTACTTTCTACGCAATCCAGTTTGCCAAGAGATGGGTCGTAAGTTCAAAATTGCGTTTTCTTCCAGTGAACAAGACACTGCCTTTACTTTTATCCACGATTTAGGTTTTATTCCTAAAATAAAAATGGATGAAGCTGGCCAAGAACAACGTGGATTCAAGGTCATGTTGGGAGGTGGTTTGGGAGCCATTCCTTACCTTGCCAAGCTTGCGGTAGAGTTTTTACCCGAAGACCAACTCATTCCCTTCACGGAAGCCATTTTAAGAGTATTTGACCGCTACGGAGAGCGGGCTCGTCGTCAGAAAGCACGCCTAAAATTTTTGGTAAAGGAAATTGGTCTGGAACAAGTACTCGAATTGGCCAAAGCCGAACGCAAATCACTGCCTTATCAGAGTTACCCCATTGATCGAGACATTTTGCCTGCGGTCACTCCTCCCCCCTACTTGAATGGCAGCACGCCACAGGTGACCATTCAGGATCAGAAAACTTATGATAACTGGCTCGCAACCAATGTATTTGAACAAAAACAAGCTGGATTTTACGGGGTATTTATCAAGTTACCTTTGGGTAATATGAACACTACCACAGCCCGAAAACTGGCCAAGATTGTACAAAACTATGCGGCCGATGATATTCGCATTACCATTGCCCAAAATTACCTGCTCAAATATGTACGAAAAGAATCGCTCCCCGTGCTATTTACTGAGCTGGACGCACTTGGCTTGGCCGAACCGGGTTATGATGGGGTAGCTGACATTACGGCCTGCCCTGGAACTGATACTTGTAACTTAGGCATCTCGAGCAGCACTGGAATTACCCGAGCTCTGGAGCAAGTAATCAATACTGAATATCCCGATCTCATCCACAATCAACACATTAAAATCAAAATCAGTGGTTGCCCTAACTCGTGTGGACAACATACCCTGGCTACCATTGGTTTTCACGGAAGTTCGGTAAAGACCAAGGACAAATTGGTACTGCCCGCCCTTCAGGTATTGTTGGGGGGAGGAGTAGCCGGAGACGGTGAAGGCCTGGTATCGGAAAAGGTAATCAAGGTGCCCAGTAAGCGAGGTACCGAGGTATTGCGGGTGTTGCTAGCTGACTATGAGCAAAACCAATTAGATGGTGAGTATTATCCAGATTATTACCGAAGATTGGGTAAAAACTATTTTTATCAGTTATTAAAACCCTTGGCAAACCTAGAGACCTTAGAGCAAGATGATTACCTCGATTGGGGGCACAACGATCCTTTTGAGGTAATCAAAGCAGTGGGAGAATGTGCAGGGGTAATTATTGATTTGGTAGCCACGCTGGTATACGAAACCGAGGAGAAGTTTCAAACTGCTCAGGAAACTTATCAACAAGGCGCTTATGCCGATGCCATTTATCACGCCTACAATACTTTTATCAACGGGGCAAAAGCGTTGCTACTGGCTGAGGATGTCAAAACCAATGCGCAAATTACGGTGATGCGCAAGTTTGAAGAGTATTTTGCCGCAGAACCTACTCTAGCTTTTGCCAACGAAGGAGGATTCAAAGCCCACGTTTTGCAAATGAATCAACACGAACCCACTGCGGAATTTGCTCAGGAATATATTCAGAAGGCGGGCGATTTTTTGGCCAATATCAAGGCATATCGGGCCCAGCAACTCAAAACCAATACTTCTAATTTAAACTCGGTAAACCTGTAACTATGAACGCTTTTATAAAGAAACCTCAGCCCCAGCCCCGCCTTACCTTGGTGGGCGCTGGTCCAGGTGATCCCGAACTGATCACCCTCAAAGCCATCCGAGCCTTGTCTACCGCCGACGTAGTGTTGTATGATGCACTGGCCAATCCAGCTTTGTTGGAATATGCGCCTGAAAGTGCCATCAAAAAATATGTAGGAAAAAGAGGAGGAAAAAGATACTTGTCTCAGCAAAAAATCAATGAACTCATTGTGGGACAAGCCTTTAGCCACGGGCACGTCGTGCGACTCAAAGGGGGCGATCCTTTTGTATTTGGCCGAGGACACGAAGAACTTGCCTTTGCCGAAAGCTTTGGGCTGGAAACGGAAGTCATTCCCGGCATTAGTAGCTCGGTAGCGGTACCTGCACTCCAGAAGATTCCCTTGACCAAAAGAGGGATCAACGAAAGTTTTTGGGTAATTACTGGAACCACCAAAAACCACCAAGTATCCAAAGATATGGTATTGGCGGCCCAATCTTCTGCCACCATTATTATACTGATGGGTATGCGTAAACTTCGCGAAATCACTGCCATATTTTCTCAATATGGCAAAGCACAGACGCCAGTCGCTATTATCCAAAATGGGAGTACCCCCGAAGAAAAAACTGGTTTTGGACGGGTAGAAAACATTGCTGATGTAGCCGAAGTACAAGGATTAGCCGCTCCCGCCGTCATTGTGATTGGTGATGTGGTAGGCCTGGCTTCTGGTGCTCCTAGCCACCTGCAACATTTGGTTCAACAACAAATCAACGCCACTCAATATGTCACCAGATAATCAGCCCGGTAATACCTTGTTCCCGATTTTTGTGAAGCTTCACCAACTCGATATTTTGGTAGTAGGTGCAGGCAACGTAGGACTTGAAAAACTCACTGCTTTGCTCAAAAACAGCCCAGAAGCCAACATTACCGTAGTCGCCGATTGGATAATGCCTGAAACGCGCATCTACCTCCAGGATTTTCCTCAAGTAAAACTAATTGAGCGTAAGTACGAGCCTCAGGATTTACACCAACGTGATTTGGTCATTTGTGCTACTGATAATCAAGCGCTACACCGTGACATTCAAGTACAAGCTCGAGCGCAACAAACGTTGATCAATGTGGCTGATACCCCCGATTTATGTGATTTTTATTTAGGCTCTATTGTGCGCAAAGGAGACTTGAAAATTGCCATTTCAACAAACGGGAAATCGCCTACGTTGGCCAAGCGCTTGCGACAATATTTTGAAGCAGAAATACCCGATGATATCCAGAGTTTACTAGACAATCTACAGGAGTTTCGAAGTCAGCTTAGGGGAGATTTTCAACATAAATTGGAAACCCTGAATGCGCTCACCGAGCAAATGGTACAACAGAAAAAACATTAGATAGTACAACCCACTGGGTTTGGACACTAATCAAGGATGATGAATTTAGAGAGGGTACAAAGAGCAGTAAACTGGCATTCAAAAGCTCTTATTTATAGTATTCTGGGCGCTTTTGGTCTGGCCTTGAGTGCATTTTTAATTACGCACCCCTGCTTGATAAATGATGCCGCAGACCAAGTGGTTACCCATTTATCCTGGAGTTTTTTGGGGTATGTAGTCATTGGCTTCGCGGTGCAAACCATTGGAGTAGCCTATGGGCTCATTACTTCGGTAGTGTTGCTTAGTGTAGGGTTGCCCCCAGTAATCGTGAGTAGTAGTGTACATACTACTGCCATTTTTACCAATGGCACCTCGGGTTGGGCGCATTACCGCTTGGGAAACATCAATCCCAAGCTATTTCGAGCCCTGCTTTTTCCAGGCATTGTGGGAGTTTTGTTAGGAACTTTTTTGGTATCGGCCATCAATGGGCAGGTCATCAAGCCTTTTGTGGCCATCTATATGCTAGGCATGGGGCTGGTGGTTTTTCGCCGATCGCTGCGTAAAAAAGTTCGCAAACGTAAAACTCGTTTTTTAACTCCGTTAGCCATCACTGGAGGCTTTTTGGATGGAGTGGGCGGAGGAGGATGGAGCGCCTTGATTACTTCTACTTTGATTAGCCAAGGTCGAACTCCTCGCTATACCATTGGTACAGTCAATACGGTCAAGTTTTTCATTGCACTTATCTCTACCGGGGCATTTTTAACCCTGGTGCAGCTCTCGGTCAATGAATGGCTCATCATTGCTGGATTGTTGGTCGGTGGTATTCCGGCATCTTATTTCTCCGCATTTTTGGCCGCTCGTCTACAATCCAAAATTTTAATGCGCATTGTGGCAGTAGTCATCATTTTGCTGAGTGGATACATGGTATGGAGCCTTTGGTAACAAACAAATCATAAACAATTGATAATTAACAACACATAAAAGCTGTGAACGAATATCTGATCATTTTTTTAGTAGGGATTGTGCCTTGTTTGATAGTAGGCATTTGGCAAACCTGCGTAGGTTGTATGGTCATTAGCCGGGCTCGCAAAAGCTTGGATTGGCAAATGGTTCGAGGCAAGTTGACCCCTACCGAAAATATACTGTCAGGCGATGAGGTGGCTTTTCACTTACCCGATGCCTTACAAATAAGCTATCGGGTGGAAGGACATCATTATCATTGCCAAAAACTGCATTTGTACGAAAACTGGAAACAACGTGGCGCATTATTGCAACAGTTGTCTACCGCGCAAGCAGTATCCGTGTATTACAACCCCGCCAAGCCTCAGGAAGCAGTGGTGGAGCGAGGCATCAAGCCTCATTATTGGTTGCCCTTGATTTTGGGAATCAGTAGTTTAACGATGGCGCTTTTGGGGAGTTTTTTTCTGGTAGCAGGAAGTTAAACATCACCTACTTGTTATTAATAAACCAGGAGCTGTCAACTAAAAGATTATAGACTACAATACTATTATATACATTTAACTGATTATGAAAGAATTAGCTGATTTACAAACCTTGGTTGATCATCAAGATCCGGTAAAGACTTTGCGCAATTTGGCTAAAGAATTTGAAGGGAAAATTGCTTTCTCAACCAGCTTCAGTCTGGAAGATCAAGTGATTACCGATTTAATTTATTCTTACCAAATCCCCATCAGGGTGTTCACCCTCGATACAGGGAGATTGTTCAAAGAAACCCACCAGGTTTTACATGATACCAACCAAGCCTATGGCAAAAATATCGAGGTGTTTTTTCCTAACAATGAAGCGGTGGAAGGCCTCTTGAACACTAAAGGAAATTACAGTTTTTACGATTCGGTAGATAACCGCAAGGAATGCTGCTTTATTCGCAAGGTGCAACCTCTAAATCGTGCTTTAGAAGGTGTAGCTTGCTGGATTACCGGCATAAGAGGGGGGCAATCAAACAACCGTCAAAATATGGACCTTGTCGAATGGGACCAAGGAAGAGGATTGGTGAAAGCACACCCACTGTTTGCCTGGACCCTGGAACAAACTGAAAAGTATATTTTGGATAATAATGTGCCCTACAATGCTTTGTATGATCAAAGTTACCCCAGTATTGGTTGTGAACCTTGTACTCGAGCGGTCAAAGTAGGAGAACCCATCCGAGCGGGCAGATGGTGGTGGGAAAATCCCACTAAAAAAGAGTGTGGATTGCATGCCAAGTAAAAAATTAAACGCTAACAAATAAGAACAAAAGGCGCACTGCCAATAAAAATATCATACAATGAATCAATATACCTTAGATTATCTAGATCAGTTAGAAGCCGAAGCCATTCACATTATGAGAGAGGTGGCCGGGCAGTTTGAACGACCTGCTTTGTTGTTTTCGGGAGGAAAAGATTCCATCACCTTGGTACGTTTGGCTCAAAAGGCGTTTCGTCCAGGTAAATTCCCATTCCCATTGGTACACATTGATACTGGACATAATTTTCCCGAAACCATCGAGTTTCGCGATCAGTTGGTTCAGGATTTGGGCGAAGATTTGGTAGTAGGTTATGTGCAAGATGCCATTGATCGAAAGAAAGTAAAAGAACAAACTGGAAAGTACGCCAGTCGGAACTCGTTGCAAACCTATACCCTACTCGAAACCATCGAGAAACACCAATTTGACGCTTGTATTGGAGGAGCTCGCCGCGATGAAGAAAAAGCTCGGGCCAAGGAAAGAATATTTTCAGTAAGAGATGACTTTGGTCAATGGCAACCCAAAAAGCAACGCCCTGAGCTTTGGAATATTTACAACGGAAAAATCAATAAGGGTGAAAATGTACGGGTGTTTCCTATTAGTAACTGGACCGAACTGGATGTATGGAATTACATCAAACGAGAAGGCATTGCAATTCCCTCTATTTATTATGCTCACCAGCGAGAGTGTATTATTCGTGATGGTCAGTTGATGGCCAATACACCTTATTTGAACCTGGATGTAAACGATACTTTTACGACCCAAACGGTTCGTTTTCGTACGGTAGGCGACATGACTTGTACTGCCGCAGTAGCATCAGAAGCCAGTACCATTGATGAGGTGATTACAGAGATCAAAGCTTCTCGCATTACTGAACGCGGCATGCGGATTGACGATCAACAATCGGAAGCAGCGATGGAAGATCGTAAAAAGGTGGGATATTTCTAAATAGCTTCCCCAAATAACCAGGAGTAAATTTCTGATGCTCCAACAAGAATTAAACATTTAACTAGAGAGCGATAAAATCACATGGATATATTAAGATTTATTACTGCAGGTAGCGTAGACGACGGCAAAAGTACTTTGATTGGTCGTTTGTTGTATGATAGTCAATCTATTTTGGACGACCAATTGGCTGCAATTAGCCGAGCCAGCAAAAACAAGCAAAATGGGGAAATTGACCTTGCGCTTTTGACCGATGGGTTGCGTTCGGAGCGAGAACAAGGCATTACCATCGATGTGGCTTACAAATATTTCAATACCGATAAACGCAAATTTATCATTGCCGACAGCCCTGGTCATGTACAATACACCCGCAACATGGTAACGGGTGCGTCTAACTCTGACTTGGCCATTATTCTGATAGATGCCCGTAATGGTGTCATTGAGCAAACCCGCCGCCATTCGTTCATTTGCAATCTATTGGGCATTCAGCACTTTGTGGTATGTATCAATAAAATGGATTTGGTAGACTACAGTCAAGAACAGTTTGACCGTATTGTTGCGGATTATCAGTCGGTGACTCAAAACCTGAACATTCCCAACCTTACTTTTATTCCTGCTTCGGCCCTCAATGGTGACAATGTGGTAAAACCTTCTGAAAAAATGAGTTGGTACACTGGCAAACCATTGCTACAATTTTTGGAAGAAGTAAATGTAGACCGTGCCCCTCAATTGAGCAATAACCGCTTTCAAGTACAATGGGTCATTCGCCCTCAATCGGCCGATTACCCTGATTACCGAGGATACGCAGGCAAAGTACTTAGTGGCATTTACCGCAAAGGGGATGAAGTCACGGTGTTGCCCTCGGGCATCACTTCCAAAATCAAAGCATTGGAAATCAACCAGGAGGAAATAGAAGAAGCATTTGCGCCTATGTCGGTGGTATTACACTTGGAAGATGACGTGGATGTAAGTCGGGGAGATGTGATTATAAACAGCGAAGCACAACTCTCTCCTACTCGCCAAATTACCGCCTCTATTTGCTGGATGGACACCCAACCTTTGGAGCCCAATCAGTTTTATTTGTTGCGTCACAATAGCAGTACTACTCGAGTAAAAATCAGTGATTTTGTCCATAAAATAGACATTGAAACCTTACAGGAAAATACGGAGGTAGAAGCGTTTAAACTGAACGACTTGGGGCAAATCCAACTCCGCACGGCTCAAGAAATTCTGATCGATGCATATCAACAAAACCCAGCCAATGGTAGTTTTGTGCTAGTAGATGAGCACAGCCATAACACGGTCGCTGCCGGTATGGTTGTGGCTATCAATTAGTTAAATGTATCGAAAACCTCACCCTGTTTTGGGTGAGGTTTTTTTATAAATTAATTGATGTATGGTTATGCTAGTGCTTCAGATCTGAAAAGACCTACAAACTACGCCTTCACTCTATTGGGGTTATTTGCTTTTGCCAGGGGTGTACACCACTTCTTGATTGTCATGGGTGATTACTCCTTTCAACTCTTCTCTATTGGCCGATAAGTGAGGTGAATGGGGATGGTCTTCTACAGTGTATAATGCTTTGGGGTGATCGCCTTGATTGTTTTTTAACTTACTCCTCATATTTTTTAATCATTATAAAGCATTAGTGAGCGGTACATTATTTGTCAAGTGTCTCCAAGAATTTTAATAAC
>CALDJV010001252.1 GCA_937899305.1 uncultured Cytophagaceae bacterium | reverse complement strand
TACTTCCATCTTATTACTAGCTTTCTTGGCACACTTTGAGCTGGAGCAAAAAGTAGGGAGCGAGAAACAACAAGTAACTAATTATCAGTGTGGAATTATTATTCATTATATGGAACATTGACTCATCTGATATGCATATTTTCGTTAAAAAAAAACCAGAATAATTCCCTTAAACAGGTTTTTCTTAAGGAAACAGCATTGGACTGTCGACCGTAGACTATGGACTTTAAAACTAAAAAACCATCGTCCGTCGACTGTATACTATTCACAAAAGAACCCTCCTAAAGTATTTCTTTTTATCAATCAATCGTTTATATTTAATCGCTTGTAATCAACTTATAATCATGAGTGATCATAATCAATAGTCGTATTTTGGCTCACCATTCACCGCAAAGTGAAATAAAGTGCGGGTAGACTATTGCATCATAGCATACAAATATTATTCTTATGAACAACATTAGATTAGTTATCCTCCTCTTATTTTGGACCATCAATTCCTCACTTTTTGCCCAACAACTTTCACCTGCTGCCCGCGAAGTAAGAAAAGAAATTTGGGGTACACTAGATACAGATTTTTCGGCCACCATCGCTCCTGAGAAATGGGCGAAAGAGTCTGCGGTCATCTTAGGAAGGAGCTTTCGCTTTGAATATGGAGTAAAACGGGGCCTAACAGAAATTTATAAGCGTATTTATCTACGTGAACGAATAAAACTCATTGACAAAGCAGCGGTAGAAGAGTACTCAGAATTTAAATTTAAACAAATAGATAAAACCTGGGGTGAAAAGTTATATTTTGGTATCAAGGTAATCAAGGCTGATGGCACCGAAAAAATAATTCCATTGAGCGAATCGGTGGAGATACAAATGCAACAGGGGAACAATAGGTCTGCTTATCAAAAATTGGCTATCCCTGACTTGGTACCAGGCGATATTATAGATTATTATATTTTCTCTAAACAATTACTGAGTACGACTACGACTTCTTCGCTTCCACCACGTACCATTTCTTTGAGAAGTACTTACCCAATTGTAAGGCAAAAAATTGTCCTGGCCATAGATCCATACACTTACCTCAATGCCCGAGCTTACAATAATGCACCTGACTTTCTATACAACGAAGACGAGGATTTGTACATTTTGCGAGATGGGAACCGCGAGAAATCAGTATCTCCTCAATGGTTCTATGAAGACCGTTCGGTTCCAACCCTTAGGTTTCAAGTATTTTTCAAACCCACTGCCTTTACCGGAGAAAAGGGAACCCCTCATTTTGCAATCAACAAAGCAAATGTGCTCAAATTTGCGGAGCAGTTCCCGACGAAGAATAAAATGGTGACTACATTTTACAAGCAGTTTAAGGCTCATCTGAAAGCTAAGAAAAAACAAAAACTGAGTAATGAAGAAAAACTAAAAGAAGCTTACTATTTCTTTCGCCATCAGTACCAGATTAATACTCTAGAAAAAATACTCGCAATGCAAAAATTGGATATCAAGCAACTGAAGCTAGAGAAGGATTTCATTCACATTATGGGGTACTTGTTGACAAAATACAAAATAGATTACGAAATAGTCGTGGCGGTTTCTCGAAAGATTGCGGCACTAGATGACTGGATCATCCCAGAGGATTTGTCAATTTTGCTGAAAATCAATGGCAATCAAACTCACTTTTTGCAAAACCCGGTTTTTTATGATTTTTATGGAGAAATACGTCCCGAACTTCAAGGGGTAGAAGGGTACGCTATTCGGATAGATCAGGCTCCTAAAACCATTCGTAAAATACGTTTGCCTCAATTAGATCATCGCTATCATCACAGTCTTACTCATACTGAGGTCTGGATGAATGATGAATTAAATACTTGGAAAGTCAAACAAACAGTGACCCTAAAGGGCGGAACACGGGAAGGGTATCAAACTTTTTTGAATGATCCTTATGATATGATTGAGGAAAGTCACGCAAAGTATGGTAAAAAGAAATCTAATGGCAAGCGTACAAATGAGGTGATTCAGCAAGGGTTGGCTGAAAAACGAAATGAGACTTTCAAGGTTTCGCTAACCAAGGAATTTGACCTACCAATACTGTCACTTAAGCAGCTAAAGGTACTTGAAAATGGAATTTGGGACGACCAACCTACCCTCAAATATGAGAGTGAATTTGTAATAGGACGGCTTGCTAGAAAAATAGGCCCCAATTATATTCTCGAGGCAGGCAAGCTGATCGGCAAACAGGTAGATTTGAAAACACTCAATCAACCCAGGGCTTTTGACATTTATATGCCTCACGCGCGTGCTTTCAAAAATGATATCATCATTCATCTCCCCTCTGGATTCGAAATCCAAGGCCTCGACAAGCTCAAGAAAAAGATAGAAAACGAAACGGGAGGGTTTGTGAGCTCAGCCCAAGTAGATGAACAAGTTTTGAAGATTCAAACCTATAAGTATTATACCCATGGTTATGAACCATTGAAGCAATGGGGAACAATGAAACGTTTTTTGGAGGAGGCTTATCAGTTTACTCAACAAAAGTTGTTGTTGAAGAAGAAGTAACTTTTTATCACTATGTACAACATGAATAGGTACCTGAAGTTGAAGCTTTCAGTAAGTATTTTATCATTTTTCTTATTCCAGGTAGGTATTGAGGCCTATGCCCAAGAGCCTGATAGTGAAAACTTTGCCCTCATTCTGCAAAAAAAACCTCAGGAATGTGGCCCAGTATGCCTGCAAATGATTGCTCAATATCACGGGAGGATGTGGGATCTCAAAACATTGGGTAAATTTGCCGGAATGAACGAGGACGGTACCACTTTATTAGGGATAAGCGAGGCTGCAGATACCATTGGCCTTAAAAACGTGGGAGTTAGAACAACCTACAAAAACTTGCTTGAGGACGCTCCTTTACCTTTGATGGCTCATTGGGATAATAACCACTTTGTGGTAGTGTACAAAATGACTGATCGTCAGGTTTGGGTTGCAGATCCTGCTTTGGGTAAAGTAAAATACACCAAGCAAGCATTTTGTAAACATTGGCTGACTTCCAAAGAAGAACCCAATAAAGGAGTGGCGATGTTATTTGAAACCAAAGATGATTTTTTTGAAGTAAATAATCAAATTTCTACCAGTCGCGACCAATACCGTAAGTCATCAACAACTGATTTATTGATCAAAAGTAAAAAAGGGGTGAAAATAGGCTTATGGATCGATTCTTCGATTTGGAAACTAATGGATCGTTTTTTCAATAAGGATTTTGAGTTTACTTTTACCGCAAAAAAAGGGGAAATTTATGCTGCGTTTGCCGCGGAGACTTCTCAAATGCCCCTTGAGCTATTAAAAACACAGACTCACCTTGCAAACCTTGACTTAGACCCTAAAGCACAAATTCTGGAGGAAGAATATCGGTGGGTAAATGGTTTGAAAGTATTATTTGTAAAACGACAAGTTACTATTAAATCCATCACGTTTATATTTATGGATTATTACTTTTCTAGTAAACAGGGAACAGTAAAAGTTGTTACTTTCTCTTCAAAAACACTGATGGAAAAACATCAGCTATTTTGTGAAAAGATGATGAATGGACTTGTGAAACTAGAATAAAGATGTATTTGCTGCTTTGTAGCATAGTCGTAAACTAAATAATTCAATATTCTTACCGTTACTCGAAATGTTGATTCATGTACCATTTTCGGCGGTCTCCCTTCGGTAAGACCACCGAATGGGATGCGTGTGTATATCAGGTTTTCATGATTACTACCTTCCTTCCCTCATTTGGTCTTACTGATAAGGAGACCAAATGAAACGGATCCCGAACAGTAAGTTGACACTATCAATCACTCGTTCTAAGTCTGATCTCCTTCGTCATTCGAGGTTCATTGATCGATATTCGTCATTCATTTTTCAGAAATTACCCTTAACTAAACGACATTGGGTACAGTTTTGCCTTTCGGTTTAAACTAACAGAAGCACTGCTGAAAGGTAGATGCATCATCTAGCTTTAAGTAATTTTGTCAGAATTGGACACTTATTTTGAAAGCGTTACTTAATAATAAGTAATCCGACTTTTTGAAAGTATTGAGAGATTCAATTGTAGTCTGAAAAAGCCTCGATTGATATTCTCCAAACTTCTTGAGGCAAAGTTGTATCCCAAGCCTAATTTAACCGGAGCAAAGCCCAGCGTAAGCTCAGGACGAAACGCGAAACCACTCGTCTTGTTTCCGGTCGTATTTCTATAATAAACTACACTTAAAGCAAGCAAAGAAGCACCCACCCCAAACTTGTATCCTTCCACACCTTTATGGAGGCTTTTTTCCCAGGACAAAAACCAAGCAGCCAGATCGGAGCCCACATGTCCCAACTCGAACCAATACCCTCGGAATATACCTACTTCCACGGATGAGTAATTACTTTGCTGGAAAGCCGCAAATATCCCAGTATTAATTCTAGAAGATTGATCTTCCAGTTTGATGTCTTTTCGAGTTTTTAGTTCTTTTGGGAATCGTACAGTGGTCAGTGAAACATTAATGCGCTTTAGTTGTGGCATCGTCGCTATTTCACGGGGCAGTATTCCCTTGATGCCGCTATTGTACAATGTAATTTCATCTAGTTTTTTTAATGATGCAATTTCTACTGGAATACTTTGCAAATAGGATCGTTTAATTGTCAACTTTTTCAGGTTTACCAGCTTTTTAATGGAAGGTGGCAGCTCCTTAATCTTATATAGCTCAAGATAAATCACTTTTTGAGGCTCCTTGAGCGCACTTTCTAATGATGAATAATACCCCGTAGGCTGTCCAAAGCTCATTGTTTTTTGAAGAACCATGACAACTATGGTATAAAATAATTTGGTTTGATAACTCTTCATCATCTCTTTGCCACTGATAAGTTGAATCCTGAGGTCATTTCGTTTTTTAGAACGTTGAGATCACCCCATCATATTCAAAACTACAAAGTTTTCTCAAAACCTTTTATTTTGGTTTGCGTAATCAAAAACAAATTCATACTTTGCAACTCAAAGTACTTTACTTAAGTATCAATGAAAGAACAACAAGCCTACGAAGAAACCCTTACTGAGATCCGCTCTTTGATGGAGCAATCTTCTCGTTTTTTGTCTTTAAGTGGATTGTCAGGAGTATTTGCGGGTATTTTTGCTTTAATTGGAGCAGGAACTGCCTTTGTATACCTGAAAAATCCTTACAATGATTATTACTTGGAGGCCGTACGCGATGGACGTCCCAATATTGATTTTATCACGTTTTTTATCGTTGATGCTTTGAGCGTATTGATACTTTCGGTAGGGGTTGGGGCCTACTTCTCTTGGCGAAAAGCCAAAAAACAAGGAGTCAAGTTGTTTGTAAAGCCTGCTTCTCGCTTGTTTTGGAATTTGATGATTCCGTTGATGACTGGGGGATTATTTTGTGTGACCCTGGCTTTTCATGGTGTTTTTGGTCTTATTGCGCCTTGTACTTTGATTTTTTATGGGCTGGCTTTAGTTAATGGAAGCCGTTATACTTTGAACGAAGTTAGGTATTTGGGCATTACCGAAATTGCATTAGGCTTGATCTCTTCTTTCAAAATAGGGTATGGTTTATTATTTTGGGCGATTGGTTTTGGAGTACTACACATTATTTATGGCACTTTGATGTGGTATCGCTACGAAAAATAAGCTTCCTAAATTTGATATGGTGGCGTTTTGAGCAAGCATTTATGAGTATAATTGAAGGATTAAATAAAGCATTTGAGAATAAGTTTCGGATAGGTACTATGGCTATTCTGGTAGTAAACAACTGGGTAGACTTCAATACCTTGAAGAAATTGCTGAAGGCAACCGATGGCAACTTGGCGAGTCATTTGATTGCCTTGGAAAAAAAAGAATACTTGACCGTAAAGAAAGAATTTGTAGGAAGAAAACCACGCACTTCTTACAAGGCAACTGAATCGGGTAAAGTGGCCTTTCAGGCCCATTTAGATGCGCTCGAGAAACTTCTAAAGAATAATTTGGGAGGAGTAGATAGCGCTTGATTTAATTATACATATTTTTTTTCAACATTAACTTTGTAAAACAAAGTACTTTAAAATACATTCTTATGTCTACATCTTATATCATGGCCACGGTACTGTTTGGTATTTATTTGATTATAGTAACCTGGCATACCCTGCGCAGTTTACGGCATCGGTCATTTATGGGCCTCAAAAAACGCAATTACTGGATAAAAAGTGCCGAAATACTTTTCTTATTGGTAGCACCAATATTAGGATTCATTCGTTATCAGGCATTTCATACTACTGCTGAAGTGGTCTTCTCCCCTACCCACTTACCTACACTGATCGCCTTGGCAACTTTGGGAGGGTTGAGTTTTTGGGTATCCCGGTTATTTAAATACAATACGCCTCCTTGGCTTACCATTTTGTTACCATTAGGGCTCATTCAAGGCATTTTACTCAACCTATTACTCATCATTCATTTTGGCAAGTATATTGGGCTAGGAGCCGCTTTCCCTTTGTTGGGCTTTGAGTTGGTAGCCCCGTTGTTCAATGTCGTTTTTATTGGGCGAGAGCTGTATCATCAACATTTGGTAATGCGACAACACATCAAACAGGAACCCATCTATACTACCAACTACCTGGTCTTAGGCTTGTTTTTTTTAATGGATACGTCCTTTTTTAGCAAACTTCGAATCTGCTTGGCATTGTTTATACCCGTATTTTTATTCCAAGTGATGTTGTTGGTATTGTGCGGCCAAACCCCAGATGCCATTGTACAGGTATTTACTGACACCAAGGGGTTTACCTTCTCTAGTCCTGGCAAACGTACGATGGAAATTTTTACCAGCTTTTTAAGATAATTTTTTTGACTTTTCACTTTGTAAATCAAAGTACTTTAACAAACAACTAATCATGCAAAAACAACGAATTTTAGTGATCGGCTGGATCAGCCTTATTCTGATTTATCATTTTGTTTTTTGGGGCGAAAAAATCGGGCTCAATGTAGGGCTGTACCAAGGAGTAATCACGCTATTGTTGGTGGTACTTTATCCGTCCGCTTTTCGGTCGAGATCGGTTTTAGCAGCTACCTCATTTACTTGGGCAGCCGCTATCATGATCATTTGGCACAATTCGTTTATCAGCAAATTTGCTTATGTGGCTTCTTTGGTAGTCATGGTTGGGTTTGTTCATCAACCACGGCTCCAAGCAGTTTTTTACAGTGTATTGCACAGTATACAAGCCCTGATGGTCACTTTTATTCAAGGAATTCAAGGTGTACTCAAATTACCCAAAACCTCACGCCTATTCAAAAACACCAGTACTACACTGTTGCGGCGAGCCCGTCTGATCGTGATTCCTTTACTGATTTTTCTAGTGTTTTTTATCATTTTCCAAGTTGCCAACCCTGTATTTCACCAAATGACCAACCAAGGGTTCAAGATGTTCAGACAATGGCTTGGACAATTTGTTTTTTACGTAAGTCCAGCCTGGTTCATTTTTATTGCAATTGGCGTGTGGATATCTGCGTTTGTCCTATTTAATTGGGGGCAAGAAGATGCCTGGGCCCTAGAGAGTGCAAAAAGCAGTCAATTGGCTCGGAAAAAACACTTGAATCAGCATCCGGAAAAGGAACAGCATTTTCATATGATGAGCCTCAAACTTGAATACCAAGCAGGGCTCATTACTTTTGTTTTAGTCAATGTCTTGTTATTGGTAGTCAATGGCATTGATATCCAGTTCCTGTGGCTCAATTTTGATTACAACCAAGCTGGTAACCTTACCCAATTGGTACATCAGGGTACTTACTTGTTGATTTTTAGCATTTTATTGGCAATGGGCATTCTCTTGTATTTCTTCCGTCGCAACCTCAATTTTTTTCCTTCTAACCGTTGGCTCAAAGTTTTGGCTTATGCTTGGATATTGCAAAATGGCATACTGGTGATTTCGGTAGGGTTACGTACTTGGTATTACATCCAGGCAACAGGGCTGGCCTATAAACGGATTGGGGTGCTGATTTACCTCGGGCTCACGTTATTTGGCTTGCTGACCATGTATCGTAAAATCCGACACAAAAAAACTGCTTTTTACCTTTGGAAAACCAACAGCTGGGCGGTTTATACAATGATGATTTTGATCACTTTCGTCAACTGGGATCGCCTCATTGTAAGTTACAACTTCAATCATCACCATGATACCAGCAAGTTTGTACTCAATCGTTCGGTACGCACGTTGGACTTACTCAATCAGTATACCCAAAAGATGCATCCCAGAGATCGCAAGGCCATCATCCGTGACTATGGCTTGTATGGGGAACTGATAGAAATGAGTAAGGAAAATTTCATAGAAGCACGCAGCGATATTTTTTTAGAGGAGCAACGCCATTATTCCTGGCTTTCGTGGAACTATGGAGATTGGCGCACCAAGCAATATTTATTGGACAAGAATAAGCATTGACCACAGAAGCGCAATGTTGCACATCAAGTACTGAATAACACAAAACAAATATAACTACCCAAACTCATTGATAAGCAGTGGGTTTGGTTTTTTAGATCAATCAATTTACTTCCTAAGCTTGTGTTTCAATGCGACCTGCCAATGTTTTGGCATCACCGTGTAAGTTTCGTTGATTTGCTTGGTAATCGGAACTTTTGCCTGATTTATGTAAATATTGCAAGTATCTCTACTACAACAATCGCAAAAAAATGTTTGCTCTAATACCAGTTGATTTTGTTTCCATTTGTAAGTCTCAAATTGCATGTTCATATCTCCACAACCTGCCGAACGGTAGGAGTAGACTTTACCATCATCTGTATCAAATTCGGCATTGACAACTTTCTCAAATTCGGGAACAGGTACCAATTGCTCATCCTTATAGATCCATAACTGGGCTTGGGTTGCCCTATCTGTCATCCAGGCAATGTTGGTTCTTATTTTCAAATCTTTGATCTGATCTCCATTGAAGTCAAAAAAATCAATGAGGTGGTGTTGAGGGTCTCCGCCTGTCTTGGGGTTTTTGGTCACCGTTTCAAAAAAAGGTTCAAACTGCTTCCCCATCTTTTTGAATCCATGTATTTTAATGGTAGAATCCGAAGTAGAATATCCCACTAGGGCGCTGGTTTGTCCAGTGTTGAAAAGATCTCCAATGACGATCAACTTTCGGTAATAATTGCGCGAAGAATCGGTATAAGCAATCTGACAATTTACCTCTGAATCTAACTGGGCTTTACAAAACTCCTCCCATACATAAGCTACATGGGCTTGGTAAGACCTTTGATAAGTTCCAAGTGCTGGCAAGGTAACTTGTGCTGGTTTCTTAAGCATCCGAAGTGGTTTGCCTTCATTGCGTTTGCTGCAATCTCGTAAAAACAGGCTAAAAGCCTCACTGGTTGACCCATCCTCAGGATTCTTTTGTGAAGCACACCCGATTATAAAAGCAGTCAGGAGAAAATAACAAATTGTTTGGGCCTTGTATATGGTTTTCATAAAGGTCTCTTGGTTTATCATTTGATCAAATTTGGGCGGCAATTTAAAAAAATCACCCCATCATCATATAACATAATCCACTATTTACGGAAGTGTTTCTATACCAAGACACTATTAATAAAGGCTTAAAATAGGCAACTTCCAAAACAAATCTAGGCAAAGCCTGAAAATACAAGCTTCGCCTAGAGGCATTTACTCTGATTACCGAATGAACTATCGTTTCATAAATCGGTATTCCAAACGCGTTTTATTGAAATGTACGGTCAGGATATACCATCCCGATTTGTATTTTGATACATCAAGATCAATGTTGTGTTGGGCTTGCTTGATAGTCTGGGTAGCTACAGAGCGTCCTTGGGTGTTTTGGATGCTGATGCTTACATTTTGCTCCAACCATTGTTCCGAACTCAGGGTAAGCTGATCGGTGGTAGGATTGGGAGCAACCTGCATTTGAGGCGCCTTGGTAATACTGATGTCTAGCAAACTCCTACCAATCAATTTAACCAAATAAGTGCCCTCATCCGGATCATTACTCAGAATCGTCAAAGTGGCATTGCGTTCTCCGAAAGCCTGGGGGGAAAACTGAATCACAAAACTATCTTTAGAACCGGGTGCTATAGGTCGGTCACGCGAAATTTTAATCACTTTGAAATCCTTGGCATGGGGCCCACTAATAGTGATGGCGGGTCGTTCATTGATTGCCCCACCTAAGATCAAATCTCCGGCACCCAAGTTCTGAATTTCAAACTTGTAATCTCCCGGGTTATTCATATAAAAGGCACTTCCTGAAGGCAAGTCGGTTTTCCCTTGACGGAGATGAATATCAGGAACATTTTGCCCATTGCCCGTCAATGTCATGCGATAAACGCCTCCGGTGGCATTGTGTTGCATAAAAAGTACAATGGATCGAGCACCTATCACTGTAGGGTGAAAACGAACCTGAAACACACGCTGGTCTTGGGGAGCAATGGGTGAAGTAACTTGATTTTGAGTAACGGTGAAATCATCGGTATGCCCAGCCACCTGAATCAAACTACCTGGTTGTCCAGTCAAGACCAAATCAGCGGTTCCAGTGTTTCGAAGGTCAAAATCTACTTCTTTGGAGGTACCATTGACTGCTACCGTACCCATATTGTAAACCCCATTGTTGGGAATCGTTGTTTTACCCTGATAAATTGTGATTGCAGGGGCACCACAAGCTACCTGACTATCCCCGGTAATGGTCCAGTTATGCTGACTGATTAAATTAGACCGGGCACTGGCCCCTTCACAATACATCAACCCATTGGCTCCTAAAGAAACGTTGTTTCGTACGTTTTGGCTCTCCCAACCAATCAAAGTTTGGTCATAATGACTCACATCCATCCCACAACTGTGCAACATAATCGTCATACTGCCTACTTGAGTAATGTCCCAGCTTCCCAGTGACTTATTAAAAGCACTGGCTCCATAAAACATTCGGTACATCGTAGTCACTTGGCTGGTATTCCAATTACCGAGCGGCTGATTGAAACTGGTGGCTTCAAAAAACATATGGGCCATTTTGGTCACTTGACTGGTATTCCAATTACCAATCGGTTGATTGAAAGCACTGGCTCGACTAAACAAGTAATTCATATTGGTGACACTGCTGGTATTCCAACCACCAATGGGTTGATTGAAGGTACTTGCCTCATAAAACAAGTCTTCCATATTCACTACATTGCTGGTATTCCAGTTACCAACGGGTTGATTGAAGGCCATAGCACCACGAAACATTGCGTACATCGTAGTGACTTGGCTCGTATTCCAACCACCAATCGACTGATTGAAAGCAACCGCTCCGCTGAACATGCCCTGCATCGTCGTTACGTTGTTGGTGTTCCAGTTGCCAATGGGTTGATTAAAGGCCACTGCTCCAGCAAACATGCTGCGCATGATCACCACATTGTTGGTACTCCAATTGTCAATAGGCCGATTAAAGGCTGCCGCGCCCTGAAACATCGCATTCATGTTGGTTACTTGGCTCGTATTCCAACCACCAATCGACTGATTGAAGGTACTCGCATTATGAAACAACGACCTCATGTCTGTTACTTGGCTGGTATTCCAACTACCAATGGCCCCGTTAAAATTGGTACATCCCGAAAACATATGGGCCATACTGGTTACATTGCTCAGATTGGGGGCATCTGGTGCATTGTAAGTCAAGTAATCGCAGCCACTAAAAGCGCCTTCCATGGAAGACCAAACGGTGTTTCCCCATCGTTCGATGGTAAGCAACTTTTGACGGTCTCCGGTATTGTTGAACCTCATTCGGTGAAAGTTGCCACTGATGCTGATTAAATAAGTACCCGCTACCGGAAAAGTAACGGTGGTAGTATTGTTTCCGATGGTGGTACCTTGAATGCTAGAGTTGTTTAAGTTTTCCCAAACAATCGAGTAGTTTGTGCCCACACCTGGAATGGTAATCTGATTGTCCGCTGAAGGCCCTGGATGATTGGTTTTCCAAGTGGTTACAAAAGCTTGTTGGCCCACTGCCTTCTGATTGGACATCGAGAGTAGGGCCACAAGCCCACAAAGAGCGATGCAATGATTAAGAAATAAACTGATTTTTTTCATATGTTTTGCATGAATTAGATTGTTGAAAATTGTTTAGTAACACTTTCAAAATAAGTGTCGAGATTTTAGTAAAATCACTCAAAGCTAAACGAGGCGCTTTTTGCGTTCGTAGCAGGGCTACGGGCAATAAAAGCAACGAAGTGTAGCAAAGAGGGATAAAACTAAATCGGACAGTTATTGCGAACGTGTTACTTAAGCCCGATCTATCAGGTTGGCAGCAAAAGTAGCGTACAAGCTCAAAAAGCGAGAAAACAAGGGCCCTACAAAAGCCTTACACTGGCCCTACAATCGCCCTACCAGTCGTAAAAACCAACTGATTTTGACGCTTTTCATCGACTTGGATCACCTAATCATGCATTTTGGAAATGATGTATTGATTTTGTTTCGTCATCTAAAATTGCTTCTGTAATTTTCTGGAAAGGTATCAAGCAAGGGAAAACAGGCTTTAGCTATTTTTAAACGTCGGAACTTTTGTATTTTACCAAACGTTCGGTTATCAAAATAAAAATGTAAGATGAGACCACCCAAAGTAGAAGAACAAGAGTTATTGAAAAGCCTGATGAGGATTTTGCGCTCAAAAGGCTACGAAGGAGCCAGTTTAAATGATTTGGCTGCTGCATCTGGATTAAAAAAAGCCAGTTTATACCATCGGTTTCCGGGTGGTAAAAAAGAAATCGCTCAGGCAGTATTGCAGTATGTAAGTGAATGGGTAGAAGTCCACATCAAACAAACCCTATTAAACCAAGACTTACCGCCAACCGAAAGACTTCACCAAGCAGTACAAAACATTGACGCTTTGTATGATCACGGACAAGACGTTTGCATTATTAGGGCATTGTCGATGAGTGCAGGGATGGCTTTGTTTGCGGAAGAACTCAAGCAAGGGGTGCAAGTGTGGCTTGCAAGTTTTGAGTCTCTAGGAATGGATTTAGGATTTTCGGAGACTGAAGCGCAGGAAAAAGCCCTGCAAGTGCTTATCAATA
>CALDJV010001251.1 GCA_937899305.1 uncultured Cytophagaceae bacterium | reverse complement strand
TAAAATCAGTGCTGATTCAAAATACCTCATATTAGGCCATTCTCATGCCGAGTGTGCTTTGAATGACTCATTACTGACAAATTTCAAAAATGTAGCGGCTTCTGGTGAATTATATTTTTACATCTATACAAAGTTCCAGGAAATACTGATTCAGAACCCACAAATCGAAGTCGTTTTCATAGAGTTTACCAATACCAACATCAAAAAAAGCAAAGAAAAGCTCATTTCATCCAACAACCACATTTATTGGTACTATCCGTCTTATTCCCCATTTATGAACATCAAAGATCAAATGCTCCTTTTAAAACAAAACCCTTTTGGGTTTATAGACGCATTTTGCATTGCCACAAGAAAAAACACCCATAGAATTCAAACCTCAAATTATGACTTTACAAATAAGATGGGAGGGTATTTATCCTTAAAAAGGAATAAGATAGACTCATTGCTTGCAGCACATAAAAAGTACCCGATTGAAGCAGAAAAGGAAATATCTGATGTAGAGACCAATTATCTGGAAAAAATCTTATCTTATTGTAAAAAACATCAAAAGAAAGTTTACCTCATTCGAAGCCCTCAACATCCATCATTACCCATTTTGGCTAATGAAAAGATATTTCAAAAGGTATTGAAAAAAATAACTTCCAATAGGGATATCCAATTTCTGGATTTTAATCGCTTCCCCCTAAAAAACAGTGAATATGCTGATTTGGATCACCTGAACTATAAAGGTGCCACTCTCTTTTCTAAATGGCTAAATGATTTGATTTTTAAAAAGGGTTTGTTGCAATCAGAGGACAAACAAAAGCTTATTCAAGACAATATGACTCCTCAGATAGTGGCTTCTTACAGAAACCCGAACAAGTAAACGATCATATCACATAAAAAAAGCCCACTCTCTTAAGCAGGCTTTTTTTCATTACTTCTTTCGGCGTGACTTCTTTTGGCGTGACTTGATTTTGAGTCTTTATTGAAAGCGCTTGGCTACAAACGCTTCTTTCAGGCCTTTAGAATAGTCATAGAAACCCACCCCTGATTTTACTCCTTTGTGGCCCGCTTCTACCATATTCACCAACAAAGGGCAAGGCGCATATTTTTGGTTTCCTAAGCCGTCGTGCATCACACGCAAGATAGACAGACATACGTCTAATCCAATAAAATCTGCCAACTGCAAGGGCCCCATAGGATGAGCCATTCCTAGCTTCATCACAGTGTCGATCTCGGTTACCCCACCTACTCCTTCAAACAACGCATAAATAGCTTCGTTGATCATTGGCAACAAAATACGGTTGGCCACAAAACCAGGATAATCGTTTACTGAAGTAGGTATTTTTCCAATTTTTTTAGAAGTTTCCAATACTGCCTGGGTAGTTTCCTCCGAGGTAGCGTATCCATTGATCACCTCTACCAACTTCATGACTGGTACTGGGTTCATAAAGTGCATTCCAATCACTTTTTCGGGGCGCTGAGTAGCTGCGGCAATTTTAGTGATAGAAATGGAAGACGTATTGCTAGCCAAAATGCAGTTTTCGGGGGCAAACTTGTCAATATCGGCAAATATTTTAAGTTTGATGTCGATGTTTTCGGTTGCTGCTTCTACCACCAAATCTGCATTTTTCACTCCTTCTTCCAAATTCGTTACAGTGGTAATGTTGTCTAAAGTGGTGGTTTTCTTGGCCTCATCAATCAGTTCTTTTTTAAGTTGACGATCCAGGTTTTTAGAGATTGTAGCCACTGCTTTTTCCAAAGCATCCGCATTAATATCAATCAAGTGTACTTTATAATCATTTTGGGCAAATACGTGGGCAATCCCGTTACCCATCGTACCCGAACCAATCACTGCGATATTTTTCATTGCTATTGTATTAATTTTTAAGGTTGCTAATTCCAACACATGGAACCCTCACCTGGAAACTTTACTCAGGTGCTTTTGTTTGCTTAGATCATTGTATTTTCACTGAAAATACCTGCATAACCTAACCGGGCAACAATATTATAATTATTTAGGGTAAACTCAAAAAGAAGGAGGTAATGACGCCCAAGTACAATTGTTTCAATTTTTTTTTATATTTTTATTTCATAAATAACAGTAATCATTTAACTTTATGTATTAAAAATGGCCAATGGTCATTTTAAAATCGTTACGCAATCATGGGAGTTCTTGAAAGAAAAGAAAGAGAAAAGAAACAAAGACGCAATGCCATTTTAGACGCTGCTGAGAAGATTTTCTTCCAACAGGGGCTATTCAACACCTCCATGGATAGCATTGCCAAAGAAGCAGAGTTTAGCAAAGGAACATTGTATCTGTATTTCAAAAATAAAGAAGAACTCTATCGAGCAGTATTGCTTCGGGGATTTATCTTGTTGGAACAAAAACTGAAAGAAGCCTTACACGATGATGCCAGTGCTTACCAAAACATCATCAATATCAGTACGGCTTACTATAAATTCTCGCAAGATGAAGACGGCTACTTCAACGCAATTTTGTCTTATCAAGACGATGAGTTTGACATTGATAACTTGGAAGTAGAATCAGGTAAATCATTGAAGGCTGGTAATCGAGTTATTCAGATTTTGATTGATAACATAGAGAAAGGCCGCCAAGATGGAAGCATTGATTCCAACATCAACCCTCTAGAATCAGCTTTTGTACTTTGGAGTCAGTTTACCGGATTCTTACAAATGCTCAAAAAGAAAAGAGAAATCATTGATCATTATTTTAGTGTAAGCCAGGAAAATCTACTTGAAACTTACTTCTTATTGGTTGAAAAAGCCCTAAGACCCCGGTAGAAGATTTGGTAAAAGTCCAAACTTTCTGAAATAATGCGTTGTTATGACTAGTAGTCATTATATGAATTCAAGCCAGTAATATATTACAAGAGACTTTTAATTGTCCATCATCATGACAAAAATCAAAGACCAAAATATACTCATCACCGGTGGTGCCAATGGTATTGGTAAAATGCTGGGAGAAAAAAGCCTGAAAGCAGGTGCCGCTCACTTGGTAATCTGGGATATCAACCAGGAAAATTTAGACAAAACAATCGAGGAGTTTAAGGCCAAAGGATACGATAATGTATCTCCTTATGTGGTAGATATTGCCAATACTGAAGAAATAGAAGCCCAAGCTACTCAGGTATTGGCTGATGTGGGCACCATTGATATTTTGTATAACAATGCTGGAGTGGTAGTAGGGAAACAGTTTTATGAACACAGTGCCCGTGACATTGACAAGACCATTCAAATCAATGTACTGGGGGTGATGCATACTACCCGGGTGTTTTTACCTGCTATGATCGAGAAAGGTGCTGGACATGTGATCAACATTGCTTCAGCAGCAGGGCTTACCCCTAACCCTAAGATGTCGGTGTATGCAGCCAGCAAATGGGCGGTACTGGGTTGGTCAGAGTCGTTGAGGATTGAAATGGAGCGTATCGGCAAGGATTTCCACGTTACTACAGTAACACCAAGTTATATCAATACAGGAATGTTTGATGGGGTCAAAGCACCATTGATCACTCCTATTCTTGATCCTGATGATGTCACTAACAAAATCATCGATGGAGTAAAAAATAATGAAATTTTATTACGGGCTCCACTATCGGTCAATCTCTTACCAATTTTAAGAGGTATTTTACCTACCAGGGTATTCGATTTCGTGGGAGGCAACTTATTTGGCATTTATGATACCATGGCTGATTTTTTGGGTCGCCCCAAAGACGAAGCTTTACCCGAAAAAGAGCGCAAATCTAAAGAGGCCACCGAAGCTTAATCTAACCATCATTCATCAGGAAAATCAATCATAATACGATGAGCAGTCAAACCAAAACCGCCAGCAAAAGTAAACGAGCTCCCCGAAAAGCCACTACTAAAAAAAAGGCTAACAATCCTGAAAAAGCAGCCATTGAGCTTCAAAAAAAGTTTTTTCACGAGGGGCATACCAAAAGCTACGAATTTCGCATCGATCGTTTACGCAAGTTAGAGGAAATCATCAAAGCCAATGAAGCAGCCATTATTGAAGCCCTTCAAAAAGATTTCCGAAAATCGCCTTTTGAGACCTATGCAACCGAAATTGGGTTTGTACTAGGTGAAATCAATCATGCCCGTAACAATTTAGCTTCTTGGATGGGAGCCAAAAAGGTAGGTGGGTCGTGGCTCAACTTTCCTTCGGGTAGTTATATCTATTCGGAACCCTATGGAGTATGTTTGATTTTGGGTGCTTGGAATTACCCACTTCAGCTTACTTTGGGACCTTTGGTAGGGGCCATTGCAGCGGGCAACTGCGCCATTGTAAAACCATCAGAATTAGCCGTGAATATCTCGAGCCTGATGGCCAAGATGATCAACGAGAATTTCAACGAGGCGCACGTAAAAGTAGTAGAGGGAGGCAAAGAGGTGGCCACTAACCTATTGGCCGAAAACCTAGACTATATTTTCTTTACTGGGAGTGTCAGAGTGGGCAAAATTGTGATGCAGGCCGCGGCTCAACACCTTACTCCAGTTACTTTAGAGCTGGGAGGCAAAAGTCCCGCCATCGTAGATCGAACAGCGGATATTGAATTGGCCGCCAAACGCATTGCCTGGGGTAAATTCCTGAATGGAGGTCAAACTTGTGTAGCTCCTGATTATTTATTGATCCATCATAGCGTAAAACCAAGGTTTGTACGCTTGTTCAAAGAAAATATCAAAGAAATGTACGGGGAAGATCCTCAGCAAAGTCCTGATTACCCCCGAATCATCAATGATGACCATTACAATCGTTTGAAAAGCTACCTGGAACAAGGAAGGGTACTTACCGGAGGCAATACCAATGATGGTGAACGTTATATTGCCCCTACTGCATTGGATGATGTAGATTGGGATGACGCAGTCATGCAAGAAGAGATATTTGGCCCGGTTTTGCCCGTTATTGAATACGAAACTATAGAAGAAGTCATTGCCTACATTCACCGACACCCCAAACCTTTGGCGCTCTACCTCTTCTCTGAAGATAGTGGGAACCAAAAGTTGATCACCGAAAATGTGAGCTTTGGCGGGGGATGCATCAACGATACAGTGGCGCATTTGGTAAATACCAATATGCCGTTTGGAGGAGTAGGCGATAGTGGTATTGGAAGCTACCATGGTCGCTCGAGTTTTCAAACTTTTTCACACCAGAAAAGTGTGATGAAAAAAGCGACTTGGCTGGACGTTCCGCTTCGTTACGCACCTTATAAAGGTAAAATGAAATGGCTTAAGACAGCTTTTCGCTGGACTTAGTAACACATCACTTAGATTATAACGCCCTCACATGTGAGTTTGCATTATTGTATCCATGTTAGTTTGAGGCATGTAGGGCGTTTTTTATTACTTAGTAACGCTTTCAAAATAAGTGTCGAGATTTTAGTGAAATTACTCAAAGCTAAACCTCAGAGTTCCTTACAGGACAAGTTTTGCGCTCGTAGCAGCGTCCCACAGGCTCGCCCAACATTCACTGGATGTTGTCGTGGGCAAAACCGATGGCTACAGCTCAATGTCATTAAGTTAAGAATTGCCATGATAA
>CALDJV010001250.1 GCA_937899305.1 uncultured Cytophagaceae bacterium | reverse complement strand
CAGCTTGCTGCGCTGAGCTCTGCTTTAGCTAAATGCTCAAACATTCCATCCTCACCCAAAACCAGCGCGCTACCCACGGATGTCAGTGATCATTTTTTAACGGCTTCATTACTCAAGTTCTTAACGCTGACAGACTAAATGCCGAGTCTAGCTGACGCGTTCACAACTATATTTCTTGTGAAATTTCCAAAGAAAATCACTGTGAAAGGTCAGTTACTTACAATGATTTCAAACTTTTTTTGATCACTTTCCGTTGTATAAAAATAATTAGGACAAAAGTCCTATTTTTTTGAACCACACTTTAGGACAAAAGACCTAAGCATGAGTACAACAAAAGAGCGAATTATCTCGACAGCCTTACGGGTATTTAATGAAAATGGGGTTACGAAAACAACCACCCGCAAAATAGCTGAAGAAATGGAGATTACCCATGGTAACTTGACTTATCATTATCTCAAGAAGTCACAAATTATTGAAGTACTGTATGAACAAATGTTCGCTGAAATGGAAGCACATATGCAGCCACTAGCGAAAACAAGCCTACAATTTCTACAAAACACGCTTCAATTCTATTATCAATTTCAGTATCGTTACCGCTTCTTTTTTTTAGATATTGTTGAGATCACTCGATTGTATCCTACCATTGCCCAACGCCACTTGGTTACCCAACAAAAGCGCGAACAGGAAGCTTGCCAGTTACTCGATTTATTGGTACAGGAAGGATTACTTATACCTCCCAAAACGGACCAGGACCATCGACACCTTGCCCACCTCATTTGGTTTATCAACAATTTTTGGATGGGGCAACAGTGGGTGTTTGGACAAAAGCCTTCTCCAAAAGATGCCCAAGCTACTTCAAGAATGATTTGGCAATTATTGATGCCTTATTTCACTGAAAAAGCCTGGAAAGAATACACCATATTAGAAAAAAATTATTCACAAAAACCTTAGATTCCGCTTATTATGAAATCAATTCAAACCGAAATCATCATCAATGCATCTGCCGAAAATGTGTGGAATACCTTGATAGACTTTGACAAGCACCCTGAATGGAATCCATTTATCAAAAAGTTGACAGGAGAGGCTAAAGTTGGAGAAAAGCTACGGGTAGAAATTCACCCTCCCAACCAAAAACCATCTACATTTACTCCAAAAGTGCTCACCGTGGAGGCACAAAGGCATCTTTGTTGGCGTGGTACCTTATTTGCCTCGTTTATAATGGCTGGGGAGCATCACTACGAAATAGAGACAATCGAGCCTCACAAAGTAAGGTTCAAACATTATGAAAATTTTACGGGTGTATTGGCAGGATTGGTCATGAAAAAAATGGGAGAAGATACTACCAAGGGTTTTGTGGCGATGAACGAGGCCATCAAGGCAAGAGCTGAAACAATGAGAAAGGGCGAATATAAAGCAAATTAATGAGGTAATTGAATGGTTAAATCTAGCATTTAACCATTCAATCAAGATTTTTACAATTGAGAAAAAGCATCCATTCCGCCTAAAAGGTTACGCACGTTGGTAAACCCTTGAGTCGCCATAAACTGCTTGGCTCGTCCACTGCGTCCCCCCGACTTACAGTGTATGATGATTTCTTCGCCCTTCAGGCTGTCCAACTCACCCAAGCGAGCCTGTAAATCTCCCAAAGGAATTAAAGTACTCCCTGCAATGCTGGCTTCTTCGTTTTCCCACTCTTCGCGTACATCTATAATATTTAGTTTTTCACCTTTATCCAGGCGCTCTTTCAATTCCGAAACTTCGATATCCATGATAAAAAAATTAAAGTTATGTCTATGGGCTAAAATTAGAGCAATTACTTTAAAATCACAACCCGTTTGCCTACTCCTCTTCCTTGGCTATCGAGGCAATGTAATAGGTAAGTCCCTGGTGGGAGGTCGTTGATATCGATCGAGTGCTTCTTTGCCCCCTTATTATCCAATACAATGGTTTTCACCACTTCTCCTTGCAAACTCACTATCTTCACTTGTTGCAAAGGCAATCCCTCGATGTACAAGGTTGCTTCTCGGGCAGGATTGGGATATACCTTCACCGACGAAGGGTCGAGGCGTGGTGGTTCCACCCCGGTAATACTTACTTGACCAAATACCGGGCGTAGCATCAAGCTACCCAGTGGCTCCGTATTTTGCACCCATTCTCCACTTAGGTTAAAATAAATTTCGTCAGAAGTATCGGTGTTTTTATCCAGACCCACCGCCAGCAAGTCGTCAGAGGTTTGTTGCCAGCCAATAAAAACGGTATCCTGAATGTATAATGGGGTAAAACGGTCTTGAGCTTGTTCCAGGGCAGATTTAATGCTCACAAATTGATTGATGCCCGGTGCATATACATTGGCAATGGAGAGGATTTTTTGGGTTAAAACAGCACCTGGCTTGCCATTTTCATTGGCCCACACTTTAAAAATGAAGGTTTGCCCTGCCAAGTCTTTGTTCAGACGGGTGATGTACATTTGTACATCAGTCAAAGAATCGGGTTCATTCACTACATAGCGATACGCTACCTGACCTCGATTTTGGTTGATTCCAGCTAAAAATTCGGCCGACCCATCATCATAAGCATAATAATCGCTCAATACGGTCACTCGGGACACGGTATCATTTTGGTCAATGTCATTGCGATTACTAATGTCCAAAAAAGAACGAAAACGGTATTTCAACGCCACTCCCCCACTGTTTCTAAAAGGATCGAGCAAAGCAGGGTTAAAAGTAGCCGTCATGTCTTTAGATGTACCTGCGGGAAAAAAATCTCCCGTGGGTTGATCGTTGAGTGTTGCAATAAATGTATTAGAAATCGTATCTTCTATCACGACGTCAAAGTTGAACAACGCAAAACCAGACCCCAACGCATTGAGATTAAAAGCTTTTGCCGTAATATTATCAGCCGTTTCGTTGGCGGCATTGGCCAAGTATTGATTGAGCGGCATGGCGTTGTAACGCTTCAGTAATGAATTGGGCGCTTGCGAAAGGGCAATGTCGTTGCGAGCCAAATCGTTGGCGTTGCGGTTTTTATCTAAAAACACATCGTCCAGATTCCAAGTATCATAACTTCCCGAAATGCGGGCAAAAACAATGAAACGAAACTGGAAAGCATCGTGTAAATAGTTGGCATCGGTGACTGCCAATATTTCTGATTTAAACTCTTGAGTATAATCTGCCCCTAAGTTAAGCAAGCTATCCCCGCCCATTTGCGACCATACACTTACCCAAGCTCCGGTTACGTCCTTGAACTGCAATTGGAGCGAATCCTCGGTATCAGGAAATTCACCCAACCCTTCGGCTTGCCAGGCAAAACTCAAATATATATTATCGCTGGCCGTCAAACCCGACAAATCAATGGGGCAAGACACCAAAGTATCAGCTCCCCCCTGAGCCAAATTACTGGTCAAATTGTAAGGGACTCCATTGCCATCTACCCCATCAAAACTGGCCACGTTGAGGGTAGGAGCGTTGATTCCCAAGGTGTTGTTGATATACACCCCCACGTTTTTTTGCCAAACAGTATCAGTTTTTCTGACACTGGCAAAGTCCTCAAAGAAAGGCAGATTGAGCGTAGTTTGTTGGGTACGCAATTGGGCCCGATTGATATTCGCTTGTCCTTTCGTTTTTTTTACTGCTCGACTGGCATAGTGGGGCAATACCTTAATTTGACTCCAGGCCATTGTATGGCCGCCAACCAGCAGTAATAATACAATTAATAGACGGTATGTTGTATGTTTGGGGTGTTTGTTCATGGGTGGTTGTTTTTTCAACTTCCAAATATAACGGATTTTTTTGCTTTTGCTTCTTACTTTATAGCAACACGCAACTAAACACAAAGTACGTTTCACCACATACGCGTATCCACCCCAAAAAATGGAAGAATTGGGCGCATTATTTAGGAACGTGTCCGCAATAACTGTCCGATTTAGTTGTATTCCTCTTTGTTATACTTCGTTGCTTTTTTTGCCCGTAGCTACGGCTACGCGCGCAAAAAACGCCTCGTCTAACTTTGAGCAATTTTACTAAATCTGGAAACTTATTTTGAACATGTTCCTTAGCAAAAAAAACAAAATAAATTTGGGTGAATTTGAACAGTCTTCATCAGCCAGTTTTTTCATACATTTGCTTTCATATACAAACCTACAAAATCAATACTTACGCATACTATGTCAGAGTTATATGGCTTTTCTATTACCTCGGTAAAAGGTAAAATAGTGGAGGTAGATGGCTGGGAGGTACACCCCGACGCGGGCCCATTGGCCGATACCAAAAACTTTGCCTTGCAAATTATTTATTCTCCTATTGGTCATTGGACAATCACGGGAGATAGAGGCAAAGGTTCTCCGCTAGATCAAGAATTTACTCAAGAAGATTTTTTCAAAGGTGATTTTCTAAGAAGTGTATGCCACCAATACATTGCTTCGGTAAAACTAGACCACAATGGGCACTATGTCATTGAGCTTACTGATGAAAAATGGGGAGTGCATTTAAAAGCAGGCATGTCTTATGAGACGGCTGACTATGATCGTGGGCCTGATTTTCCGCCTCCTAGTAACCAAGATAGCCTGATAGTAGGCAACAGAAAACGCATACTCAGACTGGCCGAACAACGACTGAGTAATTTGCCCGAAGCAATGTTTCAGGAAGCAAATAGTTTAAAAGAACTTCATCTCCAAAATAATTTTCTTCAAGCTTTGCCCGAAAGCATTGGTCAATTGCCCAAATTGGAATACCTTGACCTTACCAATAACTTACTGCGTGCCCTTCCCGAATCGTTTGGAAACTTAAAATCACTCAAAACATTAAAACTCACTGGTAATCAACTCAATAGTTTACCAGAGTCGTTTGGAAATTTAGAAAACCTAGAGGTGCTTCAGCTCTCTAAAACGAACGACGAAATGCCCGATATTTTTCCTGATTCATTCTCAAATCTGAAAAACCTGCGAATACTGGTCGCTCAAGGAAGTGGCTTGAGACAATACCCCAAAGATTTGCGCCGCTTGCAAAGCCTGGAAGAAGTTTATTTTTGTAATAACTATAGTGATTACGTCCTAGAGGGTTTTTATGAACTGTGCCACATTCCCAGTTTGAAAATTATAGATATGAATCACCTCGGTACCATACCAAGGGAAATTGGGCAATTGGTAAACCTTGAAATGTTGAAATTAAACAGTGATAAACTACGCAAACTGCCCGACACTTTTGCGAAACTACAAAAACTACATACCCTTGAACTTTACGATACTGATTTCAAAGAACTGCCTAATGCATTGCACGCTTTGGCCCAGGGTCTGAAAAAATTTAGTATGTATCGAAACGAGCAAAAAATGACCATACCAGAATGGTTTGGCGAGCTCACCGCCTTAGAAGACCTCTCACTGCGCAGCGTTGAATTGGCTCCTTTGCCCGATTCTTTTGCCCAATTACCCAAACTTAAAAGTTTTTATTTGGAACACAGCTATTTGACAACACTACCCGAAAACTTGGGTATTTTGCCTAGCTTAGGGATGAAACAAAAATAAGTTTCCCAATTTATGTTTCTAATTTGTATA
>CALDJV010001249.1 GCA_937899305.1 uncultured Cytophagaceae bacterium | reverse complement strand
TACCTGTTTGTAAATGAATATCGAATAGCTGAAACCAAGCGTCGCTTATTGGATCTTGCAAAGATGCGAGCAGTGCAGTAGTAAAAGCACCTTGGTTTTTTTTGGTTTCATAGGCCGATTGAAACGGTGAACAAGCCGACATCACCAAGTGCTTGGTACGAGGTATGTTCAGTGTGCCATCATTTGTCTGCATGGTTTGGTATTGCCCCTCCAGGTAATCTCCCAACCCACGATTTAACCCACTCTTTTCGATTTGTCGTTTGGGTTGCTTCAGTAAGTCATTTTCAGATCGGGTGATGGAACCCGAATGGCAGGCATCTATGTTGAGCACAATGTTGGCTTGTAGCGGGGCGAGTTCATGCAGCAAAATGGCCAATTCTTTATCAGCCAGGTCAAGTCCTCCTGGGCTTCGACTATCTGACAATACCAACGTTTCGTTCTTTTTTTCGGGAAAATAGGGCCAAAACTCCGAAGGGGCCGATTCGCGTGAACCATGTCCACTATAATGAAAAAAGAGGGTGTCCCCTGGCCGAGCTTGTTGGAAATGACTCCTAAATACTCGAACCACGTTTTCTCGGTTGGCCTGGTCATCAGTCAAGACCACGATATTGGCCGATGGGACCTCATAGACACTGATAAGCAAATCTTGTAAGACTTGGACATCTTGCACACAGCCGTATAAGTTGCTTACGCCAACTGGATATTGATTGATGCCCACCAACAGGGCGAATATTTGCTTACTCATAGTAACAATAGTCCACTGTATTCAGTCCATATTATTGCAGAACGAAGTTCAAGCACTGCCAAAGGCTCATCATTGACAAACTTTGGCCAAAATCACGGATCAATTCCTCAATATACATGATCTTAATCATTAAACCTGATGACGGCTTCGCATTGAACCATTACCCAAAAATTGCTAAGAACAGACGAAACTTCGTGCTTGTTACGAATTATCGTGTTTTTTGATGAGCGCCAAATTATATTAGTTAACCTGGTTAATATTTTACAATTCACTTAAAGGTTTGATTTTCAGCAAATTAATATAAAAAAATGGCTTTTTAACAATGTTGGCATCTCAGTTGCTATTATATAGTCAAAGATATTTAATAAGCTTTGTGGTTAGGAAAAGAAAAAGACGCTGTTTTGCAGCGTCTTTTTTTATTCGAATATTTTCAAAGGTTCCACGTTCGGCTACCAACTAAAAAAACTATGGACTATGGACCGTCGACTGTGGACTAAAGAAAACCATACTTAATCCATCATAGAAGGGAACCGAATTGGAGCATTTCGTTTGCGACGGCGATAGCTGTAACGCTTGCTTTGGTCTTCTCCCATTTTGATAATCAACGATAATTCGTGGGCACCTCCTGTAATACCCGCAAACTGACCAATGGGTAAATCATAGTTGTAGGCAAAACTCACTTTTTGGTACTTAAAGGCCGCCATCAAGCTAATGGCTCCATTGGCCGACTCCTGAATGGGTAACCCTCGGTACCATAAACCTACTGTAACTGGGTGGTAGTACACATTGGCGCCCAAGTCTAGTTGACGGAAGTCACCTTGTTGGCTATAGTAAATCGCAGGCATAATGGCTCCTTCATAGTCTACATTACGATTACTCATGGATTCCAAAAAGGGAATTTTCATTCCTATCTGGGCTGATAATCGCATAGGTAGTTGGGCACTGGTGTTTTCGTTAGAAAAGGAGTTGTTGGGCTGATTGAGGTGCAAACCAGAAATACCAAACCAAAAGTTTTCGTTGTACACCACCAAACCAGTCGAAACATCAAAGTAACGTGCTACCAATCCCCCGATGTCTTCCTGGCTTGCCTGACCAGTAGAACCAGTGGCCGACAATTGATCACCAAACACCAAACGGAACTGATCAACAGCACGTTGTCCATAACCTACTGAAGCTCCGGCTTGCATGGCCCATTCCGAGTTGATTTTCAAGGTATAAGCATAATACAAATTAATATTGGTGTTACGTAGTCCAGCAGAACCTGCCCGATCAAGACTTACCAAAGCCCCTAAGTTACTGTTGTATTCGGCAATGTGTTGGTCATACGATACATTGATGGTTACAAATTCGCCAGGCAATTTTGGCCATTGAGTGCGATAGTTAAATAGCAGACGGGCTTCGTCGGTAGTACCAGTAAGCGCTGGGTTGATATACAACGGGTTGTTGTAAAATTGCGAAAAATGAGCGTCTTGAGCCTGAATACTGGGAATAAAGTATAACATTAAACCCAGCACTTGGGCACTTACCAGTTTACAAAACCTATTTTTGGGGCCTTTGATACCCTCTAAAACCTTATTTTTCATGATATTTTTGATCCGATCTCTGTCTTTATCACGCTAATAACGTGCAAATTGGTCAGAATGGTTAGTTATTCTTAAAAAAATGCGAGTCTATCTGTTTGTCAATCAAATAAATAGCTGATTTTGGTTAAAGTCAGTTTTTTTACCAGTTTATCCCATCTTTGTTTTAGAAGCCTAAATATACCTTTATTGCTGGGGTTTGCCCCTTGGCGAATAGTCAATACCACTTTTATAAAAACGACAAAACGAGCGTCTCGCTTACCTCATCCATCAGGTTGGCTCAGTGAAATAAACCATAGAGAGGTCAAAATCAATATTATGCACCTCAATAAATTTCAGATTTAAAAAAAATGTATTAATTTTATAGTATATTTCAGCTAAATCCTCTCATCCTTTTCCAATAACTAATCACCTTCCGCTATACCAAGCCTTAAACTCCAGTTCCATTTTCAACAGTATAACCAAGCGAACCACCTGCAACTCAGCATTGCCAAGCTATATTTAATCGAGAACACAATATTGATTATAAATAACTGATAATCAATAATATGACATCTATTCGAATACACAGCTTTGTAGCATGTATAATGTATAGTGACTTTAAATTTCAGAAAAACTTATGGTATTAAGACAAAAAAACGATCAAATAGACAGCAACAACAACTTGGAGTGACCAATTACTTTTTTTCTGGCCGTCATTCATCCAGCCGCATACTAACAGGCATTCTTCAGTTGTGGAAACATCAACTGAATAAGCGAAACTATTGGCGGTACTTTTACTACCAGTACCAGCTAGAATATGCCGTAGTATGCACCAATATTTTATAAAATGACACTTTCCCAGTATGGGAAAAACAAATTTCAAATATAGAAAGGTATACGTATCTATTTGCTGATTATCAGCAACTTATAAGATTTGTTGCTTTTTTGTTTCTACTCAGGCAATGAATCCATCAATATCAGTGGATGTATATTCTATCTTAAAAATTATAATTGCTATGAAAAAGAAAAAAAGTCGTAAGCCAAGAGTTGTGACTGTTTACCAAAAATTGTGGGAATCAGGAATTGAATTTTCTATCACTGACCTGAAACGTCTAAATGGTGGAACATATTATTTAGACTGGCTCGATGAACATCCCGACGTAGAGCTTGACGAAATGGAATTGTTATATCAAGGCAAAAAGGTAAGGCAGTTTCTATTTCCAGCATCCTTCGAGGAAAAGATTGAGTCCAAAATATTTTTTCACTTTCAGCGAAAAGCAAACAATCTGCAAATGTATCCTTTAGAAGGGAAAGCAGCCGCTGAAGAAAACAACGATCCAGAAGGTGACCTTGAGCTCGAAAGTGGAGTCAATGAATAGAAAATAGAAAAGAGCCCAACTTAGGTTGGGCTTTTGTATTTTTTACCAGCGATGATAAAAAGTATTTCTAAGAAGATTTAGGGCGAAAAACCTTTACCACTGTTTCATTGCACTCAAGGTAAGGCCCCTCAATCAGATCTATGCAATAGGGAATGGCCGGGAAAACAGCATCCAGGCATTCTCTGATTGCTTTAGGCTTGCCGGGTAGGTTTACAATAAGCGTGTTGTTTCTAATACCCGCAGTTTGTCGTGATAGTATCGCGGTGGGCACATACTTAAGGCTTTCTTGTCGCATTAGTTCGCCAAAACCAGGCATCATTTTCTGACATACCGCCTCGGTGGCTTCGGGGGTTACATCGCGCTTGGCGGGCCCAGTTCCTCCAGTAGTTACAATCAGGCAACAGCCTGCTTCATCGGCCATTTCTCGGAAAGCGGCCTCTATTTGATCTTGCTCGTCGGGAATCACCTTGTAAACTGGTTCCCAGTCCGATACCAAGTAGTCATTCAATGTATTGACCACTGCTTTGCCTGGTATATCTTCATAAATACCCTGACTGGCACGATCTGATACATTGATGACCCCAATTTTTATTTTTTTAGTATTACCCACTTGTTTTATTACCTTGTTTTGAGTCAGTAATCAAGTATTATTTCCCCCCCTCGAAATCTTTGTACAATAAACTAGGCTGGATTCCTTTGTTGTTTTGGTATTTTCCACTTTTGAGATAAAGCTCATAAGCTCCTTCTACGGAGTGAAAATAGATTTGACAAATTTCTACCCCAGCATAAATACGAACCGGATGAATACAAAACATTTCAAGTGTCCAATAGCCACTAAATCCTACGTCTCCAAAGCCCGCCGTTACGTGAACAAAAAGACCTAAGCGACCTACCGAAGAACGGCCTTCCAACATAGGTACAAAGTAGTCGGTTTGGGTGTGTTCGATGGTTCTTCCCAGATATAATTTACCGGTTTCCATCAAAAACCCCTCAGGAGGAATGACTAAACTTTTGGTTTTGTGAGGCTTCTTCATATCTAGTTCGTGGTCCTCATAAACCAGCAACTCATCCGACAATCGCAAGTTATAACTATTAGGGTTTAACCTGTTTTCATCAAAAGGAGTAATTTGGATTTTGGTGCCTAAGTTGCGTTGAATTTCCTTTCCAGAAAGAATCATGAGTTTCTCAAATTTTACACTTTGTTCTATTTGATAACAAAGCAAATATTATTTTGTATAAAAACCTTGCGAAATTATCAAAATTATTGCGGGTATTATGAAAAAGACTCGATGGTTTGTTCAAAAAGAACGCTACTTTCGAGGATAGGTTGGCTCCGTAGTGCCCAGAGAAGCGCATCTGAGCCAATACCAAGCTTATGATGTGCGATTTCAGTGATGAATGGGGCGATTCAATCTTTGAACACTTATCTTCCCCACTTTACGACTGGTTATGTCCATTTCTATTCTTCTTCTTAGGCGATCATTGAGCCTGGCATGACGCTCCATGGCCCTGGTTTGTCGGCGAATGTCTCCTGGAAACCTCGAGTACTGCGCCATTTCGTTTTCCATTTTGCCGATGGCGGTTTCAAACCATACATTTGCCTTGTTTCTACTGCGCTTTCGCCGCGCAATAACAAAAGGGGCATAATATCGAAACAAAACATCACCTCCTGATCCTCCCACTCCCATGATTTCTACTCCTCTAAATGTCACCTTTCCTGCTTTTCCTCCTCGGGTGTTTACCTTGAGACTTCCCATTTTGTAGATATTGAGCAGTAGTGATACCCTTGCCCCGTTTTTTCCATAGGTTTTGGGATAGTTATTCAGCAAGGTCAATTTTTTTCCTGAATTTCCTTGGGCATCTATGA
>CALDJV010001248.1 GCA_937899305.1 uncultured Cytophagaceae bacterium | reverse complement strand
ATATTTTTTAGAAACACACGTGCGGAAAGTCGGTTTTACAGGTTTTGGAAGGAGACCAAGATAAAATTCTGGCCTTATACAACAAAATAAAAGAAGATGAACGCCACGACCGGGCTTTGATGGTATCGAACCGACCCATTACGGAAAGGCACTTTCCGAGCTGGCAAATGGCCGAAAAAGCAATCAATACGGACGATTACTCGTTTTTGTCGGCCATGAATGACCAGGAGCAAGTTCAGTTCAAAGCCTTGCTGAATGGAGAGAACCAGAACAATGCTACCAAAATGATTGCCCGTTTGTTTACCTGATACCTCATATTTGCTGGATATCGGTGGAAGCAATGCAGAATGAAATCAATATTGATTAATGAGCTAAAATTGAATATAAAATTCTGAATATCAATTGCTCAACTGTTGTTGCTTAAAGCTTTTCAATCATTGATTGATGAACAAGTACAGGCTAAAATATGGCCTGTACTTTTTTTAATGCATCGGCCAACTGGTCTATCTCAGCTCGGGTATTGTACATCGCAAATGAAGCCCTCGCCGTACCTGGAATACCAAAACGACGCATCAGCGGCATCGTACAATGGTGTCCGGCCCGAATAGCGACCCCCGATTCGTTTAAAATGGTGCCCATATCGTGCGGATGTACCTCATCTAACAAAAAAGACACAATACTGGTTTTTTGCTGGGCGGTACCTATCAGGCGTAACCCTTCAATGGTTTGAAGCTTTTCGGTAGCGTATTGCAACAGGTCATCCATATGCCGATGGATGTTGTCCAAGCCGATCTTTTGAATAAAATCAATGGCTGCTCCCAGCCCAATGGCCCCGGCAATGTGGGGAGTACCTGCTTCAAATTTATGTGGTAAGCCATTGAAAGTACTTTCTTCATAGCCTACCGTTCTAATCATTTCGCCTCCGTATTGGTAAGGTTCCATTGCATTTAAGTGCGCCTCCTTGCCATACAATACCCCAATGCCAGTGGGGGCGTACATTTTATGCCCCGAAAAAGCAAAGAAATCACAATCTAAAGCTTGCACATCTATAGCTACGTGAGACACACTTTGGGCCCCATCTATCAATACCGGAATCCCTCTTTTTTTGGCAAGTTGTGTCATCTCGACAATGGGGTTGATGGTACCCAAAGAATTAGAAATATGAACCAAAGCAACCATACGAGTTTGGTCGGTAAGCATTTGTTGGTAGGCTTCCAAAATGATTTCTCCATCGTCGTTGATGGGAATAATTTTCAGTTGTGCTTGATGTTTTTTACACAACATCTGCCAAGGTACCAAATTAGAATGATGCTCCATGGCAGTAATCACTACCTCGTCTCCTGGCTTCAGGGTAGGAGCCAAAAAACACTGTGCCACCAGGTTGATGCTTTCGGTGGTTCCTCGGGTAAATATGATTTCCTGATTTTTTTGGGCATTGAGCAAGTGTTGCACCTTGGTTCGAGTGGCTTCGTAATCATCGGTAGCCTGACGAGCCAGCTCATAAATTCCCCGATGAATGTTGGCATTTTCGCTTTCATAATAGGCTTGTAGGCGTTGGATTACTTCCCTGGGCTTTTGGGTAGTAGCTGCGTTGTCCAAATAAGCCAAAGGAGTGGGTTGATTACTACCCTGTTCAATCAAGGGAAAAGCCGATCTTATTTGGTCAATCTGAAACATGTAGTCGATCTCAAAAGTTATAAAGTTGAAATGTTTATATATTTTATTACAAGTTTTATATTAGTTGTCTAACTTAAAAGTTTTTTTGTAGAATGGCAAAAGTCAAATTCACCAATTTGTTAAGGAGATTTTATCCTAACCTGAAGGATCACGTAGAAGTACAAGGACAAAGCGTAGTAGCGGTGGTAGAGGCGCTCAATCAACAGCATCCCGGACTCAAAGATTATTTGGTAGACGAACGGGGCAAGTTGCGACAACATGTCAATATATTCATTGGTGAAGAGCTGATCAAAGACAAGGAGACTTTACAAGACGAGGTAAAAGATACCGACGAGATCTTTATTCTACAAGCCATTTCGGGAGGAGGTTTTTAGTTTTCTTTAGTTCGGAGTTGGTAGTCAGTAGTTGGTAGTTTTTGCTCTAAAGTCCATAGTCAATGGTCCATAGTCCATAATTTTTCGTCGCTTTGCGCAACCATTTAACAATGCAGCAATGAGCCGAAGGCGGAGCAATAGAATAAAGTAGCCCATAGTAGCGCAAAGCGGTACAAATAAATCATCGCTTCGCGCAACAATCAATCATTAAAAATCGATCATCAACAATCGAACAATGAGCCGAAGGTGGAACAATTAATAGTAACCATCGTATACACAACAATTTTATAAAGCTTGGTGGTGATGTGCCTTGCTGTAATTTGTAAAGGATTGAAAAAGAGTGCTTTAAAGTATTATGATATTGTTATTGTTGCCTTTTTGTATACGTTATATTTTAACATTGTTGCTTTTTTGCTGACCCCTAAAAATTGCTTTTTGTTGTTGAGAGATGACACCTTTGTGAGGTAAAGTTTACTACAAACATTTTATCAACTTTCACTTTTTGGTAAATCTCTAATGAAATGAAAAAGCTACTTTTACAAACTACTTTATTACTAACCATTTTGCTGATAAGCAACATTGCCTGGGCTCAAAATGGGGTGATTAGCGGCAAAATTACCGATGAAGACCGCCTCTCGCTTCCAGGAGCAAGCATTTATATCAAATCGTTGATGATGGGTACTGCTACCAATAACGAAGGAGATTTTAAATTGGTGAATGTACCAGCCGGAAATCACACTGTAGTGATTTCATACATTGGTTACGAAGCGGTGACCCAAAACGTGACGGTAGTTGCGGGGCAAACGGCATCACTTGGTATGGTGACAATGAAACCGGGGGTACTGGTAGGAGAAGAGGTAGTGGTATTGGGCGACCGTCTCAAAGGGCAAGCCAAGGCACTCAATCAGCAACGTACCAATTACAACATTACCAATATTGTGGCTGCCGATCAAATCGGGCGTTTTCCTGATGCCAACATTGGCGATGCGATGAAGCGTATTCCAGGCATTACCATGCAAAATGACCAAGGAGAAGCGCGTGATATCATCATTCGCGGTTTGGCACCCCAGCTCAACTCGGTGATGTTGAATGGTGTGCGTATTCCATCGGCAGAAGGCAACAACCGTCGGGTACAAATGGACTTGATTCCAGCCGACATGATTCAGACGATTGAGGTAAGCAAGGCGGTGACTCCAGATATGGACGGAGATGCCATTGGGGGAGCCGTAAACTTGGTGACTCGAGCTGCACCCAATGGTTTGCGCATTTCGGGTACGCTGGCCAGTGGATACAATTTCTTATCGACCAAACCCATTTGGACGGGCTCTTTGATTGTAGGAAATCGTTTTCTAAACAACAAATTGGGAGTAATTTTGAGTGCTTCTTACAACAACCACAATTTTGGCTCAGATAATATTGAAGCCGAGTGGGATGTAACCGATCAAGGACAAACTTACCTGGCCGAATTCCAGCAAAGAACCTACGATGTACAACGCATTCGCCGCAGTACTTCTTTGGCTTTAGATTACAAATTGGCCGAAAACCATACCATTTTCTTAAAAGGAATTTACAATTGGAGAGATGACTGGGAAAACCGTTTCCGTACCGATGTTGCGCTTGATCCCGCGCTGGATGCCAATGGCTTTTTGACGGGCAACTACACGGCTCGCTTTCGTAGGCAAACCAAAGGTGGAATAGATAATGATCGGGTGAAAAATCGCCGTTTGGAAGACCAACGCCAAGCTAGCCTGATGTTGTCGGGTCAGCATTTGTTTGGGAGCAAAATCAAACTAACCTGGGATGTGTCTTATGCACGTGCTTCAGAACAACGTCCTCGTGAACGTTACATCCGTTACGAAGTAGAAGGCGTTCCGGTCAACGTAGACGTGACCGACCCCAAATTCCCTTTTACGGCCCCCATCAATACCTCCGATGTGGCTTTAGGAAACTATGTGTTTGACGAATTACAAGAAGAAAATCAGTTTACTTATCAAAACGATATCGCGGCACGCATTGACCTGGAAATACCATTGTTGACGGGTGCCAACCAAAGCAGCTTGAAGTTTGGTGCGCGCATTCGTAACAAAGAGAAGGTAAGAGACAACCGCTTTGATGAGTTTGAAGCCAATGATGGAAGCCTTGACAATTTAGGAATGATTCCGGTGACTGATTATACCCGCGATTTTTTGGCCGGTAACCAATACCGCGCGGGATTTTATGCTTCCCACGAGTTTTTGGGTGGATTAGACCTGGATAATTCGACGCTTTTTACCCGAGAAGACAAGCTAGACGAATATGTGCCCGGAAACTATGAGTCCAAAGAAAACATTACTGCGGGTTATGTAATGTATACCCAAAATATTGGCAGTAAATTTTCCTTTATTGCTGGGTTGCGGGTAGAAAACACTGACTTGACTAGCAAAGGTTTTGAGATAGATGTAGAAACAGCGTCGTCTTTAGCTGATGTACAGGAGGTAAACGGAAGTCAGAATTATACCAACTTTTTGCCAGCGTTGCACCTGAAATACAACATGTCAGAGCATACCATTCTAAGAGCGGCCTGGACCAATACCATTGCCCGTCCAAATTTCTTTGATTTGGTACCTTTCCGTCAGATCAACTCCGACGACAACGAATTGGTGATTGGTAATCCTACTTTGGAACCTACTACCTCGATGAACTTTGATGTCATGGCGGAGCATTATTTCAAATCCATTGGTTTGGTTTCGGGAGGGGTGTTCTACAAAGACATCAAAAACTTTATCTTTACCCAACAACTGAACAATTACGTTGACCCAGTAAGTGGCAACACCTTTGATGATTTCTTACAACCATTGAATGGAAGCAGTGCGACTTTGTTGGGATTTGAGGTGAGTTTCCAGCGCCAGTTAGATTTCTTACCTGGTATTTGGAAAGGACTGGGCGTTTACTTGAACTATACCTACAACCAATCTACCACTGAGGGTTTTGGAGGTGACAACCGTACCGAAGAGGTAAGACTACCCGGTACCACACCACATATGTTCAATGCATCGTTGTCATTTGAAACCAAGCGATTGGTATTGAGAGCTTCTTTCAATTTTGCGGATTCTTATATTGACGAATTGGGCAGCAGTGCTTTCTATGATCGCTACTACGACAAGCAAATGTTTATAGACTTGAACGGCTCTTATGCCTTTACCAAAAAGCTAAGATTGTTCTTTGAAATAAATAACTTGACCAACCAACCTTTGCGTTACTTCCAAGGCATCAGTGCTCGTACAATGCAGGCCGAATGGTACAATGTACGCTTCAGCGCGGGACTTAAGTTTGACTTGTATAAGTAAAGACTTGATTGGCAAGTAGTGTGCTTATTGAGGCTGTATCATAATGTACTTTAAGTAAAAAAATATTTTATATATCGTACCCTACCTGACAGGTTTTCAAAACCTGTCAGGTATAAATTTGCCGAAACTCCATTTTTCTTGAAGAAAATTTGGTGATACTTGGCTTATGAGACAGC
>CALDJV010001247.1 GCA_937899305.1 uncultured Cytophagaceae bacterium | reverse complement strand
AACATAGTTAATCCCGACTGTCTTTCTTTATCCATTGTGTTTATATTTTAAATTTAGAATTGATCAATTTCTATAAAATCGTTCCGGTTTTACAAAGTACGGCAAAACTTAAAACAACCTCCACATTCTACTACCAGGATTTGGTAATAAGTGGTTTTAAAATTATTATATTTTATGATTGATTCAAAAGATATTATTTTTAGGCACGCCCAAAGAGAAGATGTAGCACTGATTGTAGCAATGTTGGCAGATGACAAGTTAGGCAAAAGCCGAGAAAACTACGTTCAACCACTTCCTAACTGCTATTATGATGCATTTGACCTCATTGACCAAGATCCTCAACAGGAACTCACTGTATTGGAATACCAAGGCGAAGTGATTGGTACGTTCCAGTTATCTTTTATACCTTATTTGACCTATCAAGGAGGAATAAGAGCTCAGATTGAGGCAGTAAGAATACGTAACGATCAACGTGGAAAAGGTATAGGAACCATTTTGTTTCGTTGGGCCATCCAAAAAGCACAACATCGAGGTGCGCATGTACTACAACTTACTACTGATAAAAAACGCCCCGACGCAATTCGTTTTTATGAAAACCTGGGTTTTGTTGCTTCGCATGAGGGAATGAAATTGTATTTTTAAACCCAAAAAGCCTCCATAGGTTTCACCTATTTATCTTTATCTACTATTTTTACCCAAAACGAAATACATTGACATGAAAATTGCCATTTTTGCTGATTTACACGGGCGTTTGTTGCTTGCTTTTAAATTGGTTGAGCGATATCAGCGAGAAACCAACCACCAAATTGACTTGATTTTGCAATGTGGTGATGTGGGTATTTTTCCGGAGCTAGAGCATTTAGATCAGGCAACGATTAGGCATGCCCGTCGGGATCGTAGTGAACTGGGTTTTCATGATTTTTTTGTAAATCCTCATCCTAAGGTAGAAGAAGTACTAGATAAACTTGCCTGTAATATGATTTGTGTCAGAGGAAATCACGAAGATCATGAGTTTCTGGATCAATTAGAGCACATACACCCTGATGACTCTAGATTTCCGGTTGACTGTTATCAGCGGGTTTTTGTGTGTAAATCTGGACACTCTCAATACATTGAAACACCCGGCGGAACCATTCACTTTGTAGGAATTGGTAGAATTGGGGATCGCAAAAACCGTGATGAACCACCATTTATCCAAGCTTACGAACGCAAAGCCATCCGACAAACCATCCGCGAGCAGCCATCCATTGAGGTACTCATTTCGCACGATGTACCAGTGGATATGACAGACCCAGGATATGGTATGAAGGAACTACGCCCCGTTCTGGATGAGTTGCGCCCTGCTTTTCATTTTTATGGACATACTGGCAAGCCTTATGCCCAAGTAACAGATCATAATGGGGTAACTCAATCGGTAAAGGTCGCTGAACTAGAATATAAACGAAAGGAGATCTTAGATGAGGGAGTGATGGTGATTCTAACAATTGAAGAAGCAACACCTCCTACGCTGGAAGTAGTGGATGCCCCTTGGCTCAAGGAATATACTAAAAACACTTGGCAGTATGTGGAGTAGATCGTTTTGGAAGGGGCAAACCAGTTTTAAGACCAATGACGGTATTTTTAAAACTGGCTTACTGAATTCCAGGCTTTTTAATGTTTATTTTTGTGGTCTACAAAGCGCCAGGAAATAGGTACCAGACCTAATTTTTCAATGTCCTCTACCGGATGAGGTTTGGTCAGTTGGCTTTGATCTTCAGCATTGTAATGCTCTACCATAACTTCTCCTTTTTTTACCGGAAAGTGAGTGTGTAACAAGGTAATCCCGAATTTGTCTAGCACACCATACTTTTTCAACACTTCCTTGATTTCTTTGAATAATGCTTCGTCTTCTTGAGAATATTCTTGCACATCATCGATATAAGGGAGGTTTTTATAGGCTTCAGCCCAGTCTTCGTCTTGCATATTTTCCATAATATTTTTTTTAAGATAGGATTGGTTTAGAAATTTTAAGATACCTGATTCCAACCAAATATTTGCTGATTCATCTAGAAAAGAAAATGCCAGGGTTGCGCAACCCTGGCATTTTAGTATAATTTTAGCCGTCTTAATAGCTTTTTTTCACTTTCATCTTTCGTTGTTGTATTTCCTGGGGCCTCCCAAGTTTCTGACTACTTTGCTCGGTAAGGGTAGTCGTTTTATTTAAAATGTTACTCCAATCAATATTTGGATCGTTTTTCAAGTAAGCACTCTTTAAACTTTGCACCAAGTTATTCGTAAAAACTCCCTGATACACATTGCGCCCGGGCTCACTGTTTAGTATTGTAATGATTCCTGTATTTGCCAGAAATAGTTTTTTGTACACTTCATTTTTTCTAGGTAAGCTTTTCCCCACTTGACTAATCCCTTGTTGCGTATAAGGAACCATATTCTGATTCACATTTTGTCTGGTATTACTATTATCATCAATGGCTGGTTGACTTTCGCTTCCATTATCTACCGTTACAATTTTCAGTGCTACATTGCTGCGCTCAAGGCGGCGACTCAAATCATTGACCGAATTATTAAGTTGGCTGATCGTTCGGTTACTTACACTTTGCTTGTTGTATCGGTTTATCTTAGTTGTAGGAATATTTTTTCCTAGATAATATACCCAAACTACGTCATTCGTTTTCAGTTGCTGTTTTCTCAAAAACTTTTTCCACTTTTGGTTCAAAAACGCCTGGGTACTTGCCTGGGTCAAGACGAGCTCTAGTCCAGTATTATCAGCGATTTCTCGTCCCAAGTTTTGCATCCGGAAATATTCCATGTTTTGCTCATCAGTATATATCCATAGGTACAGCTTGCCCGGTGCCCGATAAGCCACCACTTTACTTTCATCTCTTTTGTCTCGAGACGAATAAGTTGGGGCAGGACTATCGTTTAGTCTGCGAGGGCCTTTTCTTCTTCTAGGACTTCCCTTGGCCTTGGACCGCTTGAACATTTTTTTATCCACTTCTTTCTTTGATAGGAAATCCGTGTTTATGTGCTCTCTCTCTAGGGTTACTTTATTGGTGTTTTTAGCATTTCCGGGGCTCTTGGGTTGCTCTTGACTCTTTTCCGATACCTTATCTGTTTTTTTCACCTCTGGAATAAACCCTTTGCTGACCGGGGGCATCATCTCGTCTTCTACAATCTTCTCAGTATCATTCACCGCTCCTCCATCAATATTTTTTTTCTCCGGATTGGTGGTTGCCGTCTTTTTATCCCCAAACGCGATCACGTCCTCTCGCTTAAACATATCTGCATTTCCCGAGGTAGTTACTTCACCACTACCTGGGCCAGTTTGCGCCGCGTTTTCTTCAGTTTCTTTGCTATCAGCTACCTTGGGCTTTTCAGGTAAATCCGGATTTTTTTGCTCTTTAGCAGACGTAGGATTTACTGCAACTTCGCTTGCATTTTGATCAGTTTGGGTATCGTCCAATAAACGAGGCAGGCTAAACACCATCAACAAAGCCACACAAGCCGCAATTGAAATCCCAATAATATTTCGATTACGTCGCTTGGTATTCAAAGCAACTATGGTTGGAGCATTTTCTACTTCTACCAACGCTTGCTTTAGGTTTTCCTCACTTTGGGTCATGAGGCTTTCTAAATAAGGGCGTCCTTTTTGTTCTTCACTATAAAATCCTTTGATGCCTTCTACGGAAAGCTGCAACATTTCGTCTTCTTGCATTTGTTGTTCAAACAACGCCTTGTCTTGTTCCGATAGCCGGCCATCGATATAATCTAGTATAGTATCTTGGCTAAAAAAATCTATATGTTCGTTGCCTTCAATCTCTTTCATGGTTTCACAGTATTAGAAAATTTCTTTTTTGACATCCTTGATATTTTTCTTGGCGTCTCTTAGGTGTGTTTTTACCGTAGTTACTTTGCTGTTGTTTTTTTCGGCCATCTCTTTTTGAGAATAACCCAATTGCTTCTGGTTTAATATACGTAATTGAGTAGGGCTTAGTATTTTTTTGATTCGTCCAAAAAATTCTTTTTTCTTGAGGTTGTATGTTCCATCATTCACTCCCACATTGGATTGCCCTTGCTTATACTCCGCAAACACTTCTTGCTCTCGTTTAGACTTACTAATCGCATTCAAGCTCAATTTTTTGGTCATGTCTATCAACAAACCGATACTCTGCACTTGATAGTTTTCTTTGCTCTTCTGGTGCAATTTGATAAACACATCTTGCAAAATATCCTGAGCCACATCCTCTTTTTTGGTCATTGCATACGCAATACCAAAGAGCTGAACTCGATACCGTTCATGAATGTAAAAAAAGGCTTTTTCGTCGCCTTGGCAGCATTTCTGCCAATACGCTTCATCCGACAAACCCTTGCCTTTGTTTTTACTTACCGACATAATGTATTAATTAGAATTAAACCTTGGCATTGTATCCCTAAGACAAACTTAAATGAAAAAAGGAGTAGCCATCATCAAAAAACTACTCACTTCTTTGTAACTTTCTGTAAATAAAAGATTTACTCTTGAAAGAAATTTTCTAGCGTGATATCACCCTGTATTCACACTAAAAAGTATACCTGTTATATTTATTGTAATGATAATATACTCAACTTTGTTTAAAAATCCCATC
>CALDJV010001246.1 GCA_937899305.1 uncultured Cytophagaceae bacterium | reverse complement strand
AGCTAGGTGCTTTCAAAAGGCGAGACAAGATGGGATTGGACGAAGGGATACGTTTTAAATAATAGTTGTTGTTTTATGAATACAAATTAAGGGGGTTGAGGCGAGACAAAAAAATGTTTTTTTTAAAAAAACTTACAAAGAATGAAACTTTTTTTTTGAATCATCGTAAAAGGCTCTCTGATGTGTTTTTTACAAAAAAATAATAATTAAATATAGGTAAAATATTGTGTGATTTGCATAGTGTATCTATGAAGCACTATATTTTCTTTTGGAAATAAAATAAAATTTGGTTTTGTATAGTTTAAAACTGCCCAATGAACATATTTTACGAATGTGCTAAATGCTAGATATCAACACAATTTCCTTTAATTAATTGAAAAAATTGTATCGACCTAATGAGATGTTGAAAAAAAGTATACCCATTTTCCTTTTCTTATATTTGTGTATTTGCCTATCCTTATTTTCTCAAACGTCTTTACGAGACAAATATATTCTTGTAACTAAAGGGGATTCAACATATAGTAACTTGAATAAGTATTTGTACATATTAGAAGATTCTACCAATAATATAGAGTTTAGTCAAATTATTGGAGATAGTAATAAACACAAATTTACCTCATATAGAAACTACAAAAAGGCAAATACTAGATTTACCAGAAATAAAACTTATTGGGCAAAATTAGTTTTGAAAAATCAATCTGATAGAAATCATTGGATTTTATATGCAGGTAGAGGGAGCTTATTAGAGCTGCATTATCGTGATGAAAATGGTGTTTATAGAACAAAAATTAACGGTAGCTTAGTTGCAGGAAGGAAAAGGGATGTTAAAACTTTTATTGTTGAATCTCTATATAAATTTAATGTATTATTGAAGCCAAACAAACCTGTAGTTTTTTATTTAAAAATTCAAGGGAAGTTTTATAACCCTAGATATGCATTAAAGCTTCAAAATAGTAACATATATGAGAGTGAAGAGTCTTATCTAATTATTATTCAAAGTATATTTCAAGGTGCATTATGGATTATCATTTTATACAATATAATATTGTTTTTAATAGTAAAAGACAAAACATATTTATTTTATGTTTTTTATGTTCTTATGTATTCACTTTACTACTTAGGATACTATGATTTTCTAAATAACTATCCGTATACACAAGTATTTGTTGCCATGTTAAGCAGTGAGTTTAGCTTGGTATTTTACTTTTTGTTTATGCAGTTATTTGTAAACGCAAAAGTTATTTTAGGTAGGTGGAATAAAGTGATTAATACTTGGATTATAATAAAGTTAATTTTTGTTTTTGGGCTTTTTATTTTTGTTTTCAATACTCTGAATTTAGTTGATGTAGATATTTTTTTACTAGCGATTTTGTTAGTAGATGTTATTTTCTTTATAGTAACCTTTATCTTTTTAGTAAAATCGAAAAGTATTCTCGCAAGATATTTTGTGATAGGATCATTTTTACTAATGCTCGGTTGGGCATTAAGTGTATTGAGTTTTTTTGGCTTAATTACAGTCGATCAAAATGAAAACTACTTCTCCCAAGGAGGTCTCTTCCTCGAGCTCGTCCTTTTCTCGGTAGGACTAGGCTACCGAGAACGAAAAAATGAACAGGAAAAACGATTGGCCCAAGAAGAAAATGCGCGGATATTGAAGGAGCAAAATGTGACCCTGGAGCGTAAAGTAAAGGAGCGTACCATTGAGATTACCGAGAAGAACGAGGAGTTGATGGTACAAAAGGAGGAAATCTTGACCCAACGAGATGCCTTGCAAGAGAGAGGGGAAGAGCTGCAGTTTGCCTACAACCAAATTACCGACAGTGTACGCTATGCCCAAACCATTCAAAACGCCATTCTGCCCTTCGAGCAAAAAATCAAACGGGTGTTTGAGGATTATTTCATCATTTTTTACCCCAAAGACATTGTTTCGGGAGATTTTTACTGGTTCAATACTATAGACGACAGCGAATACCCCAAGGCGGTGGTATCGGCTATAGACTGTACCGGACACGGGGTACCAGGGGCTTTCATGAGTATGATCGGCAATACCTTGCTGAATGAAACCATCAACGAAAAACGTATTTTTGACCCGGCTGAGGTGCTGACTCGTTTACACGACAAGATTCGCCAGGATTTGCGCCAGGCCGAAACCAACAACAGCGATGGCATGGACATGGCATTGTGCGTGGTAGAACAAATGCCCGATCAAAATTACAAGCTTACTTTTTCGGGAGCAAAACGCCCCCTTTATTATATTCATGAAGGAGAACTCGAGCAACTCAAGGCCGATCGTTTTTCTATTGGGGGTGAAGTATACGAAGACGAACGGGAACGTATTTTTACCAATAAAGAAATTATCTTGAATAAGGGAGACATGTTTTATATGTTGACCGATGGTTTTGGCGATACCCCAGGCATGGACCGGAAACGGTTTGGCTCACGCAATATCAAAAAGATGATCAGCGCGGCCAAGGATTTGTCGATGCCCGACCAAAAAGAAAACTTTGAACAAACTTTGGCCAACCACATGGGCGACCAAGAAGCCCGAGATGATGTTACATTTTTGGGTTTCAAAATTTAAGAATGCGTATGAAAGTAGTGTGTATATCGGATACCCACGGCAAACACCGCCATGTAGAAGTACCAGAAGGTGATTTGTTGATCCACGCGGGGGACATCAGCCGTCGGGGCTATCCTAAAGAGATTCGTAAATTCAATGATTGGTTGGGTACCTTGCCGCACCCCCACAAGGTGATGATTGCAGGCAACCACGATTTTTTGTTTGAGAACGACCCCAAGCAAGCTGAAGCAATGATTACCAACGCGATTTATCTCAACGATAGTGGTGTAACGATTGAAGGCATTCGCATTTGGGGTTCTCCCATTTCCCCCGAGTTTCATGATTGGGCTTTTAACCGCGAAAGGGGAGAGGCCATTCGCCAACATTGGGAGATGATTCCGACTGATACCGATATCTTGATTACCCATGGGCCTCCCAAAGGCATTTTGGATCGCACTTTTTTGGGCAAGCGAGTGGGCTGCGAAGACTTGACCGATGTGGTGACCAAAATTAAGCCGCGTTACCATATTTTTGGTCATATTCACGAAGCTTATGGGGTCAAAGAAATCGACGAGACGACTTACATCAATGTGAGTATCCTTAACTTATTATATAGAGTCGCCCACAAGCCCATTACCTTTGATATTAAATTACCTGGTGCTGAATGAGAAATGTAGTTTAGTAATTCGTGAAAAATAAAGTTTCGTTTTGACTTCAAGTTGAGGGTTCGTTTTTGGTCCACAGTCGATAGTCCACAGACGACTATTTTTAATTTACTAAGTGGTGGTTTCCAACTTGTGAAATCGAAAGGTTATTTTGTTATCCTTACTTAGTCTATAATTTTGCGACGCTTCGCGGAACAATAGAACAATAAGCGAAGCGGAACCATTTAGCCATATAACAATGCAACCCTTAATTACTCTTAGTGGCAATTAAAAAAGCATCTTTGAATCCCAACTCTTGTACCTGATCCAATAGCTTGCGGGCCTCCTTGATGGTGTACTCCCAGCCAGTTACATACTTGTACTTGTATTTTTTAGAACTTTCGTTGGGAAGACGCTTCACCGATTTGGGGATATTCTTAAACTCCTTTGATTTGGTCGAGATGGGTTTACTGGTGGCCATCAACTGTACCTGATATACAATTTCCCGGCGTTCTTTGGGTGGGTTGGTGGTCTGGTATATTTTTAAAGCCCGGTAAATGGCCGAAGCAATGATACTTTGGCCGTATTCGGAGTTGAGGTACTTCTCCTCTTTGAGGTTGCTCATGTAACCACATTCTACCAATACACTGGGCATGCGGGTGTATTGTACCACGTAAAAATTCTTTTGACGTTTATCCGCGTCATAAATTCCCCTGGTTTTTCTTCGGGCTCGGGTTCTAAACTGTTTGGAAATGAGCTTGGCCAAATACTTACTGGCGGGGAGGTCAAAACTATGGATGTGCAATTCGGTACCATAGGCGCTTTTGTTTTCGGCTGAGTTGCAATGGATACTTATAAAAGCATCAGCATCTTTTCGATGGGCAAAATCTACTCGTTCCTCAAGGGTAAGGTAACGATCGGTAGAACGGGTGAAGTACACCTTGGTTTTGGGTAGATTGGTATTGATGTAAAGTGCCAGCCTCTTGGCAATGGCCAGGTTCAAATCCTTTTCGTGTTTCATTTTCTTAGAACCACGTTCCCGTCCGGGGTCTTTGCCTCCATGACCTGGATCAATCACTACAATAAAAGGAGCGAGTGATTTGGTTTTCTTTTGTCGTTTTTTCTGAGCAATCGTGGGGGCACATATTGCCAATGACCAAAAAACCAGGCAAAACCTGTAAATAAGTATAGAAGAGGCACGCATAAATTTAAGGTTAGTAAACTTACCGAAATACAAGAAGTTATTTTTTTATAATTTCCTAAAGTACAGCTAAAATTTTACTAAGTCAACTTATGTTTTGGGGAGTTATTGCTCTGGTGCCGTATTTTATTTGGTAATTACCAACCAAAAAAAAGACTTGCCTTATATACAACATGTTCGCCCCCTTCTATTTTATAAAACTGTTAATAGCTCCAATAG
>CALDJV010001245.1 GCA_937899305.1 uncultured Cytophagaceae bacterium | reverse complement strand
TGGCCCAATATCCACTGGATATTGTCCTGCTGTAGAAAAAAATGAAAGGCTTAATAAAACCTAGTTGTTCATATTTTAACCTGAACTTTGTAACTGATATTTATTAAAAATAAACAAATTTTTGACCTGCAAAAGGTCAGTAATTAACTCTCCTTACTTCTGAAGAAGCAGCCACTTTACCCCGTTGACTTGAAGTGGTATGGTACTTATTTTGGCTAAGATCACTCTCAGCAGGCATAAACACGCTATGGAGTACCTGTTGTGTTTTGAGCGAGCCATCAATATTCATTGTATTATTAGATGACTGGCGCAACTTGTCTGCTCCCCACCACCCCAACAAAACCAACAACAATGTCGCAATGGCTATTCCAATCCATTGTTTGATTTTGCGGGCTTTTCGTTCATTTTTTGCTGCGGTATGTAGGCTTCGCCTAAACTGTTGCTTTCGCGTGGTCAAAAATTCCTTCAATTGATTTTCGGTTTGGCCCAAGGTGGTTACTTCAGCTCGAAACTCGACATCCTGGACCATTTTTTCATCAAACTGCCTTTGCTCTTCTTTATCCAAGGAGCCTTCCAGGTATTTTATCATCAATATTTTATCTTGTTCATTCATCATCCTTCATCCTTTTTTAGTTTATGGTAGTCACGGTAGTTAGTCAGGCTTTTGGGCTTCCGCCTTTTGGTAAAGCTTTCTTAGTTTTTTGATACACTTATATACTGCTTGCCGAATGGCATTGGCTTCTTGTCCTCGTTCTTGGGCAATGTCTTTCCATTGTTTGCCCTGCCAATAGCCCTCATACAACAGCTGTTTACAATTTTCCCCCAACTGTTCCCAGACTTCCTCCAACAATTGATACTTTTCTTCCAGTATTCGATCATCAAACTCCGCTTCTGGTATATTTTCATTGATGTCGGTATACATTTCCTTCCAAGCATGCTCTCCCTTCCTCCAACTAATCATCAAATTTCGGGCAACTACCAAACACCACCCTTCCAGATGATCAATGGTTTTTCCTAAAAGTAGTTCGTCAAACAGCTTAACTACTACTTCCTGAAAAAGCGTTTCCAAGGTTTGTCGCCAATCCTTTTTACTGTAATAATTGCCTCGTTTGCCTATGATGCCCTGGAGTTTTTTGTTCAGCATTTTTTTCAAAGTCCTAATGGCCTTGATTTGGTCTTTTTCGTAGGGGCTTTGCAAGCCCTGCACGATTTGTTGTTCCAGTTGTTTTTTCTTTGCCACGTCCATCTATATTATCTCCCAAACTGTCCAACCTTTGATTTTTTCGTTTTGCCCCCCAAACAAAACATTGCTCGCCTGATAGGCACACCAGTTTTGAGTACACATTTCGGGATGTTTGTATTGCCTGATCAATTCGCTTACTAAACCGCCTGTATTGATGCCCAACCTACTGCTTCCTTTGATTTGCCCATGCCGATGGATTTTATAGTATTTTATTTTACCCACATCGAGGTAAGGTGGATCGGCTTTTATATAGTTGATGTAACCCTTGATATTGAAATATTGACCACAATCGTCCTTGATTTTGTATTTTCGGTATACTACCTGCGCTGTCTTTTGGTAGGTACATTCATCTATCATACATACTGCCAAGTGAGCATCATCATCACTCCCAATAGCGGCCATGAACACTTTAGCTATACCCAGCGAATCTGGCCGCCTTGGATACAACTCAACGTCAAGGGTGATTTTAGGCAAAGGTTTGTCAGCATAAAAGGTGGGAGTGACCAATTTGGCCTGGATGACCCAAGGAAGGATCAGGTCGTGGGCGAATTGCGGGCGGATGCAATACACTGTTTGCTGTAGCATAGTTTGCTGGCTTTGGGCCAGGGCAAAATGGTTGATTACTAATAAAAACATCAAGGAAAAGGTGTTTCTCATACTTCTTTTAGTGTTTAGCTTTAATAGCATCAACCACTAAAAAGGAAGCTTGTGACAATTTATCATCTAACTTTATTTTCGGACTGCTCCCAGGTGATTTCGCAGTTGGAGAAAGCTTGTTCGCAGGACTTTTGAGCCTCATTGGGCAAAGTTTGCGCTTGCAAATTTAAGAAAAACAGACAATAAAGTAATAAAAAATGGGAAAGGTAATGCTTTCCGACAACACTGAAAAACGATTTTAAAGCAAATTGATTGACTCTCAAAAATAAGAAAAACACCCCAAAAGCAAAGCAAATGGCTCAAAATCACCGCGAATACGGTTTGGAAGTGATGCCCAAAATATGTCTGATTTCACGAGGGTTTCGGTAGCCAATCACCCGATACCGCATTTGGGCCGATTTGGTTACTTTGCCCTGCCTATGATCAAACTGAATGATGATGAGGGCGGGTATTCGGGTGGTTTCATTGTGCAAGGTTTGCCGGAGCATTTTATAAAACCTCAGCCTACCTATCCAGGCATTGTCGTGGGTAAGCTTAAAAAAATCGCTTACCCGTTCATTGACCTCCAGATAAGCGTAAGTGTAGTGTTGCCTAATGTGGTTGGCAATAGCAGGCGTATGGGTAAGGGTTTGCTTGAGGCGACGTGACCAATTGACCATGGGGTGTCCGGCCAAAATCAGGATTTTGTTTTGGTTGCGATGGATAGCAGTCATCACCAAATCACTGAGTTTTTTACGAAATGGTTGCTTCCATTGCAAAGGGGTATAAGGTTGGGAGTTATCAGTGGCTATCTCTGGTGCGCTCTTGGGCGTTCTTTTGGGTTGGCGCTCCAGGTAGGCACGTTCGTTGAATAAACGACTCCGCATGCGGTCGCATTGGCCCAAGCTAAACCGATTTCGACAACGATGGAGAGCATACGACATGATATTCCGAGCATCGGGGTGGTACAAATCCCCCTGATCATCTCGCAACGTATCCGTATAAATGCAGGTCCGCTCGTCTACTCGTTTTCTAAGGTTTGGGTCCGCCGGAGTATCCATAATAAAATCCCCCGCCTTGTGGCTATTCGAGCCATTCACCAATTCCTTGCCGTAGGCTACTTCATGGGTGTGCAGTAACCCAAAGTAATGGCCCAGTTCGTGGGCCATTGTACTGGCCGACAAGGCCGCACGCTTGGTAATGACCACCCGATCAAGGTCATCTTTTAGATAAGCAGGTAACGAACCTATCCCTACTACCCGTTTCTTATTTCTCGAGTAGAGCCTATCTACATAATATACATTGATCAAGCGAGGTTTACGGTACTTTCTAAATATTGCTTCCGATGATTCTTCTCGCTGGGTAAATACTTTTTTGGGGTGGTCTACATATTCAAAATGACGGATGACAAACCCCAAGTTGCACTGTTTGTAATAGTCGTTGACTTCTCGGATCATTTTTTTGTATCGCCGATCATTTCTCAAGTTTGTTTTACTGGGTTTGCCCAATACGTGAATGGCCAAAAACAAAACATGGCTTCTACTTCTCACCACCAAGTTGTTATCAGGAACCGATGCTCCTCCAAGTCGTTTTTCTTTTGGGTGGATGCCTTCTCCTGGCAAACCATTGGGCCCAGGGTCAAGACTGATGACATCTTCCTCGCCAGTCACTTTGCCTACCTGGTAATTGCGAGGCGCCTCTGTACTACATACCTGCTGAGCCCAACTCGGGCTGCAGCTCCAAAACCAGCAAATTACTGCTCCAATGTACCAAACAGTTTTTTGAGTACCCATAACTATCTTTTTCTGTAGATTTTCCACTTTTCGCGTTTTTTATCAAAATAGACCACATAATGGTTTTTACCCTTTAAAAAACGGTATTCCTGATGGTTTTTGGTTCTTACTCGAGCCCACCAGTTGCCGATTTCTTTGGTATCCAGTTTATGTAGTATATGATATCTTTTTTGGTGGGGAGCCAGTTTTAAAAATACCACTCGTCTATCCAGTATCAAATCTACGGTCACCAAATAATTGGTCGCATTTTCTATCAATACTTTGTGGCGAGGAATACGTTTACTTTGAGCTATAGCCGCAGTACTGGTCCATAGTAATAGGAGCCCTAATGGTGTGAGGTATTTTTGCATAGTGGGTCAACTTTGAACAAAATCACTCCCCTACAAATACCTCTGGTAGTAGGAATGGTGATAAAGACGATGATTTTTTGAAGAAATCTCAGGTGGCTTGCATGGCACTTGGTTGTTTTGATAAATAATCTTAGTGAGCACAAAAGCTGCCCATCCCCAGGGATGATTAGTAACTGGGTGGGCAATCTGATGTGCAGGATTGGGCTTTGCGTTTACAATTAGCTTGTGATCCACAAAACAAAAAGTGTATACTACTTTCCTACTGGGTTTAATCGCATCATGGCAGAGTTGTGACATTTTTTTTATTTTTTTAATACCAAGCAGATGTTTCGCTATGCTTATTACCTCTTTATTGTTCCGCTTCGCTCATTGTTATATTGTTCTATGGTTGCGCGAGGCGATGATTATTTTCTATTGTTCCGCTTACGGCTTATGGTTACAGCTCTCCTGACGAAGGAAGGATCTCTTTTAATTATTACGCGAGGCGATGATTCATTTATGCCGCTTTGCGCTACTATCGACCATCGACCAATGCTTTTTAGCACAAATGCAGAGCTCCCTTTGGTCGGTTCCTTAAAATCTTAGGCTTATAGTGGTTATTC
>CALDJV010001244.1 GCA_937899305.1 uncultured Cytophagaceae bacterium | reverse complement strand
ATAAACAGTAAGATAGAAAACGACCAAAGTGAGGACCCTCCTTTGCTGACTAAAGGTAGGGGAATTCCTACTACAGGGAATAAACCAATGGTCATGCCGATGTTAACCGCAAAGTGGAAAAATATAATCGAGGCGACCGAATAACCATATACCCGCACAAAAGTATCCTTTTGGCGTTCGGCAATGGTGACAATCCGGGAGAGGAGCACCAAATACAGCGACACAATGACAAAACTACCAAGCCAGCCGTGTTCTTCGCCAATGGTACAAAAAATAAAATCAGTACTTTGTTCAGGCACCCATCCTAGTTTGGTTTGGGTACCTTGTAGGTATCCTTTACCCGCAAAACCTCCCGAACCAATGGCTACCTTAGATTGGAATAAATTCCAGCCTTGCCCTTTCTTGTCCTTCTCTTCGATGGGCTTCATTAACAACATGATACGTTGTCTCTGGTATTTTTTCAGTACATTATATACAATATAATTTACACTAAACACGAAGCCAATAATGAGTATCGTACCCAACAATATAATGAGGCGGCTTCTCATGTTTCGAAACAACAACAACCCGACGGCGGTGAGTCCTAAGATACCAATGAGTAAATTTTTGACACCTAAAATGAGGGTAAGAAAAAATAAAATAGCAATGCTAAATCCACCCAACAGTACCCAATGAGGAATGATTTTTTCCCGGTAAAGCACAAAGACAAAAGAACCAAAGACCATGGCCGATCCAGCATCTCCCTGAATAATGATGAGTACAGCGGGAGCAGCAATGATGATTCCAGCAATGATATAAGTATCTAGTTTCTCGAGCGCCCGACGAGGAATACCCAAACCAATGCGAGAGAGCCCAAATATTTGTTCAGAAAAAAACCAAGCAACTCGACCAAAAAATCCCAGGTTTTGAGAACGAGGAGCGTGAAGAAACTTTGCCAAAGCCAGAGCGGTCGCAAACTTGGCAAATTCGGCCGGTTGTAACCCAATGCCCCCTACCATGAACCAAGATTTAGAACCATTGATGGTAGAACCCACCAATAGTACCAACACCAGGGCCGAAATCATGACGATATAAATGGGAAAAGCAAAGGCCTCGTATGCCCGCAGGTCGATCACCATGATGATGATGATCAAGACAATGGCCAAACCAAAAAATGCCAATTGTTTGGTAGAACCCAGCGAAAACGACAAGAAATTGTGGTGCATCTCTGGCTTGTAAACTGCCGCAAAAATATTGAACAGCCCAATAGTTACCAAGGCGAGATACAACAAGACGGTGAGGCCGTCGAAATTTATTCCTGATTTTGAATCTTGTTTACTCAATTGATTAAACTTTTTTCAATGACAATTTTTTCAGTAGAAGGGCGAATGGTTTTCCCTTTCAGGTATCGGGCAATCATCAAGTTGGCAATAGGCGCTGCCAATACTCCCCCAAACCCGCCATTCTCAACATAAACCGCAATGGCTATCTTAGGATTGTGTTTTGGAGCAAATGCAATGAATACCGAGTTATCTTCCCCGTGTGGGTTTTGAACTGTTCCGGTTTTTCCGCAAATCTCTACTCCTGGCATAATGGCATGAGGTGCCACAGTACCTGCCAGTACTGCCCCTTGCATTCCTTCAATAATGAGAGGGAAGTGTTTCGGGTCAACTGTTACCTGATGTTTGACTTTATATTTAGCTAATTTTTCCTTGTTTTTGCCGATGCCCTTGATCAAGTGAGGAGTATAATAATGACCCCGATTGGCAATGACCGTAGCATAATTGGCAATTTGCAAAGGAGTGACCCCTAATTCTCCCTGACCAATACTCAAAGAATAGATATTAGAGAATTTCCATTTTCCTTCTCCAAATCTTTTATTATAAAAAGACAAAGAGGGCACATTACCTGCTTTTTCGTTGTTTAAATCTACTCCAGTTTTGGCTCCCAGTCCAAAACTCAATAAATGCTGCCGCCATTTTTTGAACCCAATTTTTCCGTCGCTTCCCTTGGTTACTGTAGTGGTGCTATCATCAATAACAAGTTTATTTTGATAAATAATACGTCGGAAAACATTGAAATAATAAGGATTACAAGAATGCTGGATAGAGCGTTGGAGGTCGGCAGTAGGGTGCCAGTGACATTTCACCAAGCTTTTGTTACAAGCAAATACCGTATGAGGAGCAATGACATTTTCTTGTTGCCCAATCAAGGCCTGTACCGTTTTGAAGGTAGACCCAGGAGGATACTTGGAGCGAATGGCCCGATTGAACAAAGGTTTGTTCTTGTTGATGGCCAGTGGGCCATAATTTTTAGAAAACTCTCGACCAGTCAATAAATTGGGGTCATAAGAAGGAGCCGAGATCATCGTCAAAATTTCACCAGTACTGGGTTCAATGGCCACAATTGCGCCACGTTTGTTGCGCATGAGCAATTCTCCATACTGTTGTAGCTTGAGATCTATGCTAGAAATCAAATCCTGACCAGCGACTGAAGCCGTATCATACCGTCCATTTTTATATTGCCCCTTTTCGTTACCACGGGCATCCACGTATACCCTTTTCACTCCTCGCCTGCCTCGCAAATACTGCTCATAGGAAGACTCTAAACCGCTTATGCCAATGTAATCACCTTGTTGATAGTACTTGGTGGTGTCCCGTTCTAAAGTTTTCTTGCTGATCTCACCAATGTATCCCAAGGCATTGGCCAAACTCTTGTGAGGATAGGAACGAACAATTTTAGGTTCAGCATAAAACCCAGGGTAATCAATGAGTCGGTCTTGGATTTTGGCAAAATCTCGATGAGATATTTGTTTCAAAAAAGCCACCGGATGGCGCGAGGTCCTGGCCAAAACCTTGGCTTTGTTCATGTTTTTTTGGAATTGACCCTCAGTAATGTTTAGAAAATTACAAAAGGCCAAGGTATCTTTGATTTTTACCTTTTTTACATCCACCATGAGGTCATACACAGGGATATTATAAGCCAATAAATCTCCGTTTCTATCATAAATCATTCCCCGGTGCGGGTATATCTTGATAGATTTGATGGCATTGATATCTGCCTGAATTTTATACTCACTGGCCAATACCTGAATCATAAACAGCTTGATCAAGAAAGTAAGACCTGTAGCGGTAAATAACCCAAGTATGATCCATTTTCTGCTGTCGTTCATGTGTCTTTGGTTACTTTTTTAGGCGATAAATATTGTATGATAATGATAATAACCAGTGTAAAAATCGTGCTAAAAAAGATTTTTACAACCGTACTAAAGAAGTATTTAAAGTGAGCTACTTCAATAAAGAAAATGATGCTGTGATGAAGAAAGGTAAGAATCAGGGCATAAAGGGCAAACCTTAAAAAGCCCATATCACGGATTTCGTTTTCTTCGCCCGCGTTTTTAGGAGTCAATACTTTGATCACAAAAGGCCTTATAAAAGCAATAAACACGCAGGCCGCGCTTTGTATTCCCCAAGTGTTGTAAAATGAATCAACCACAAAACCAATCAAAAAACCGAGTAATAGTAAAATCTCTCGTTTGGTGTCGTAGGGAATATTAAAGATAAAATTGATATACAAAAAACAAAATGCAACGCCAAAAAGATCGAGGTATTTGGCGACAAATACCTGCAAAACAACATATAATACAAAAAATATGGCTTGGCTTATGATTACTTTATTATTCATCTATGTCTTCAAATGACTCTTTTTCGAGTTTTTCTTGTTCTAATTTTAATCGGTTTTTGATAATGTATACATAAGACAACTGATTAAATTCAGTAGAAAGTTGTACATCAATATCAAAAAAAGTTTGTTCGGATTTAAATCCTACATTTTTAATAATACCAATGGTAATTCCGGGAGGGAAAGTACTATTGTAACCTGATGTGATGATGGTATCATTCTTTTTGACATCTAAATGACGAGGCAAGTCCAACATTTTTGCCTTAGAAGGGTCTCCACCAGCCCACTGTACATAACCCAGCGAATTGTTTTTTTTGACCTCCGATGAGATTCTCATCTTTGAATGCAGGAGCGATACCACAATGGCATAATGGTCGGAACAAGACTTTACCTTGCCCACTACTCCTTCGGGCGAAATCACCCCCATACCAGGTTTTACCCCATGTATTCGGCCTCGGTTAATGGTAATGTAGTTGTTACTTTTGTGGGTAGAGTTGTTTACCACTTTGGCCACATCAAACTGGTACTGGTTCATGATAGATGAATCACGAATGGTCTTATTTTGTCCATAAAGGGGAAATTGTTTCTTAGAGGCCAAATACCTCAACTGAGCATTTTCCTGGGCCAGTTTTTTGTTCTCTTCCTGGAGGTTAAAATATTCCCATACACCATTAGAAAAGCCTAATAACTTACCAGTATATTCGCTAGAAAAATTGTAAAAAATGGTGTTTTGGTATCGATTCCTGCTCACCACGAGGATCAAACAAAAAATCTCGAGTAATAGAAATAAAATTGGTGTCCTAAATCTTTTGATTAATAAAAATAACGACTGCATATATCCCTTCCTCTTTCCAATGACAGCTTTATGGGTAATTGTATAAATAAAATGCTAATATACACCATCTACTGCCTGAAAATCAAGCAAGAATCATTTCTTCATTGCATTTTAACAAATATACTAAAGGA
>CALDJV010001243.1 GCA_937899305.1 uncultured Cytophagaceae bacterium | reverse complement strand
TAGATTTAAAAATATAACATACTACTAAGTTGACAGCATTGGAAGAGGACGCGTGTGTATATCGGGTTTTCGTGATTACCGACTATCTCCCCTCAGTTGGGACTTATTTGTCATGAAAGCAAATACAAATCAAGGTAGCAGAAAATAAAAAAAGATAGATAACTACTGAGGGTAATTTACTTTAAAACAATCATTGTCAACACCAGTTACTAAGTTTTAGATTTTTACCTGAATCGCCAGTGAAAAAAAAGCAAAGTCCTCGTTCATACTTTTGATACTTGCTTGTAGCTCGTCAGATACCAGTGCAATCTGTACTAGTCCAATGCCAGCCCCCCGACTTTCCTCCTCAGAAGGGGCATCGCGGAGTTCTCGTTTGTATTCTCGCAAGGCCTCACGGTCCAGTGATTGAATGGCCTCAAACTTTTGGAGGAGGGGCTCTATAGATTTTTTGGTGATGAGATTTCCGGAAAGAATCTTGATATGGTCTTTGAGTTCTACTACTACGATGGTCCCCACTTTATCGTTGTTACCAAAATGATTCATTTCTTTGGAGTAAAACAGAATATTTTGGGTCACTTCCATAAAAATACTGAACACCTTTTTACCTACCCGTTTCTTCTGCTGAAGTTTTAACCGTACATCTTTTCCAAACTCTGACAATAGCACATTGGTGATGGGGCCTTTATAAGATAAAATCACCTTTTCTTTGCTTAATAGGCTATAATAATCAAAAAAATCAAAGTCTTTGTCACCATTAGTAGAGGTGAACGCATTCGTAATTGTCATATTTGGTATAATTTAGATGAGGGTTTTGCCTACAATATTTTCTCGTTATAAGATACATGTAATTTTGTGAATTTAAAAAAACGGGTGCTTTTCTTGCTACAATAGCGTCCTTGATAATTCACTGGCTATTGTTACATTCACAAAGCATTCCTAAATTGCTAAAACAAACATTGCTTGTTTAGCACTTATGACCATGATTAAAATAGATACCTCAAATACTTTGTACTTAAAGTACCTGCATTTTTCACGTCATCATCACCTCAAACATTTCGTGTCTACCCGGGTAGGCGGAGTGAGCCAAGGGCCTGGTGAAGGGCTGAACATTGGTTTTCATGCCCACGACCAAGATTCAAATGTCATTCGTAATCGGGAAATTTTAGCCCAGTCGTTGGAAATATCGGTGAACTCCTTTTGTTTTTTGAACCAAGTACACAGCGACCAAGTAGCAGTGGTAGACCATACTGCTCGAGGCAGGGGAGTCAAAAACGCCCAAAATACCATTCCTCAAACCGATGCCATCATTACCCAATCACCAGATGTATGCCTGGTAGTGCTCAGTGCCGACTGTGTAGGAGTGTTGTTTTATGATCCAGTACAGCAAGTGATTGGGGCAGCCCATTCGGGGTGGCGAGGAACCGTAAAAAAGATAGCGGCCAAAACTGTAGAAGCAATGCAAGTGAATTTTGGCAGTAAACCCGAAGACATTTTGGTGGGCTTAGGGCCAGGCATCAGTCCTGAGGTGTACGAAGTAGGTGGTGAAGTAGTAGAAGAAGTAGAAAAAGCATATGGGAGTATTTTTGAGTATGTGACGTATCCAAATTACACCAAAAAACCTCACCTCAACATATGGGAAGCCATCCGTCAGTCTTTGATAGATACTGGAGTATCGGCTAAAAACATCATCACTTCGGGTTTATGCTCGTATCGCAATCCATCTTTGTTTTTTTCGCATCGTCGCGATGAGGGTAAAACCGGACGGTTTGCCACGGGTATTATGCTAGGATGACAAGGCGGACTGTCATAATTAAGACCAAAAAAGGCTGATTACTCAGTAGAGCAACCAGCCTATTCATCTATGTAAAATTGTAAGTCTTTCTTAAATAATATGATTTGTTACCTACCAAATTGATCAAAGGTGATGGTAAGGTAATACATCCCTCCAATTTGAGGAGCGGCAAGTGACTGCAGATAATACTGATTCAACAAGTTAGAACCTCCTAACTTCGCGGTCAAGCCACGACGAATCTTATAGGTAATTTGGGCATCTACAGTATTGAAAGAAGCAATTTCGCCTTGGATACTGCCACCACCCAACAAAGCAAAGTAATCAAAAGCAGATTGCCATCTAAAAGCTACATTGAAACCTATTTTATCGGTTACTTTACGATTACTTACCGAAATGTTGAATTTATGCTCGGGGGTATTAAAACTAGGCAAGAAACCCAATGGAAGCTCGTCTACCAAGTTTGACCAAGTATAGTTAGCTCCAATTTGGTAGCCATTGAGGTTATAGTTAACACCTGCCGAAATTCCCTGCGTAGTAAAAGTACCCTCTAAGTTTCGGTAAAAACCATAAATACCATCAATTGCAGTAGGGTCGGGCGTACCAGTGAACACTCCTGGGGCATACAATACCAAATTAGTAAAGTCGGCTCCAATAAAGTTCTCGTAAGTATTGCGGTTATAGCTTACATCCAAGAATAATTCGGGGGTAAGCATTCCCTTGTAACCAAACTCAATAGATGTTACTTTCTCGGGCTCGATGAACGGTACTGTAGTAGGATTCAGTGTCAAGTCAGTACCATTGTTATGTACATTATCAACCAAGCCCTGACGGCCACCCGCAAGAATAATGGGAAGTACTACTCCAGGAGCCAATGGCGCGGCACCTACCTGGAAAAAAATAGATTGTTCCTGGAAGATGGGGTTTTTGAAACCAGTTTGGTAAGAAGCCCGGATATTGTGATTTTTGGTAGGACTAAATACCAAAGATGCCCTAGGCGAAAACAAGCCATCAAAAAACTCACTCTTGTCATAACGACCCGATGCGGTAATTTTGACTTTGTCATCAGCAAAAGACTTGGTGATCTGAAGGTAGGCACCAATGTCAAAATAAGATACAGGACCCTTATCACCCTGATCGTCAAAAATGGTTCCGTCAGACTCTACCTGAAAACGACGATAACTTGCCCCTGCGGTAATTCCTACCACATTGTCAAGTAGCGGCGCAAAATCATATTGACCTTCTACGTGGGTAATGCGACCCAGCTCAATGAAAGCGGCTCCCCCTTCGGCAGGGGTATTTTTGCTAATGGCATCAAATTCAGGTGAATCCATTGTAAGGCGTCCTTGGTCGGCCGTAGCACGGGCTGCAGCATGGTCACCACCATTAGCGGTAAATGCAGCCGAATAATCAGCAAGCCAAGTTGCATCATCTTTACTGGCAGCTTGTAGTCGAGCTGCAGTGTTGTTGAAATCATAAGAACCCGACCCCATGCGTTGGTCCATATTGTAAGCTCTCAGGAAGAAATTGCTTCCTTTCAACTCAAATTTATTGATCACAAACTGAGGCCGATAGTTATAGCGGTTGGCACCAGTAAGCGGGCCATTACCTTCGGCATACTTAATCATATAAGAAGCCTCAATGTTATCAGTCAAGCGATAATAAAGCGTGAGGTCAGCACGCACATTGCGTACACTATAATCGGTAAGTTCTGATTCTTTGTAACCAGTACGATGCACTGGTAGGCCTCCCACAGTACCCAATGGATTTTCGTCTCCATATGTATTTAAGCGATCGCCATTGTCAGAAGTCGTCTGAGTGACACTACGAATGGTAGTATTGGGATCAAACGACATCAATCGTTGATCATTGGCAGCCCAATCGGTTCCTTGCAAATAAGACAAGTTCACTTTATAAGCGAATTTGTTATTGATGGCCTTGCCATAGCGTAATGCGATCTCGTATAGTGGACTGGCATTGACCTCTTCGTTGCCTACATTGTTGACTGCCAACTTGGCTTGAGCAGTTAAACCTTGGTATAGAAAAGGGCTCTTGCTGTACATGTTCATCACCCCATTAAAAGCATTGGGACCGTACAAAGCAGAAGCAGCGCCCGGTTGTATCTCTACGCTTTCAACGTCTATGTCGTGAATACCCGCAATGTTGCCAAAAGGAACACTCAACGAAACGGTTTGCATGTCCATACCGTCGAAACGCTGAACAAAACGTGTTTGATAAGGACCTCCGAAACCACGGGCGTTGATCATCTTTACCAGCAAGCCGTTGGGTACCAGATCTACCCCTTTGAGCTGCGACAAACCATCATAAAAATTATCTGCGGTAGTATTTTTGATGGCCAAAATGTCCATCTTCTCAATCGTTACTGGAGATTGCATGATGCTTTCCTCGACCCTTGAGGCCGATATAATGACCGTTTCGGTCATTCCAGCGTCTTCCTCCATTGTAATATCCAAATTTTGACCACTGCTGGTGTAGTCGATCAGTTGGGTTTTATAACCCACTCCTGATATCTGAACTTTGAATGGTAAAGGTTTATTGGTGGTGAAAGAAAACCTTCCATCAATATTAGTAGGTGCCCCTACTACTGTACCTTTAATAATAACATTAATGCCAACTAGTGCCTCACCACTTGCGTCTTTTACTGTTCCTGATACAGTAGTTTGCGCAAAGCTGGCGAAGCTTACAAGTGTGAAAAAAATAAATAGCGCACTTGTAGCCTTACAGAATCTATGCTTCATAATATTGAGGTTAACAAGTATAATTATAATAACATGTTCGCCAAATACTGTGAATTATTATTGGTAAAAAAAAGGGGA
>CALDJV010001242.1 GCA_937899305.1 uncultured Cytophagaceae bacterium | reverse complement strand
GATTTTTTGGGCAATATGCCTCTTAATCAAAATGCTTGCCGCTCACTAATGAATAGATATTTACATTTTTCTATTAGTCTGGATAGTTTCTTCAGAAAATACCAGTCAGGACTTACCTTTTTATTTGTACTCCTTTGTGTGTTTTTGGCAGATATTTTTTTCAGCACGGCTATTCCTGCCAACAAAATTCCAGTACTAGAAAGCTTTCTGAAATCTCAAAGTCGTCTGATTATTGATTTTGCTCCCGAAATTTGGCTTACCCTGTTGGGACTCGTATTGGGAACCTTGATTATTGTTATTTCTATTGCTTCACAAAGTACCCCCAAGTTGATTGACCTTTACATCAGCGATCAAACCAGTTTGTTGTATGTGTGGTACATTACCTCAGGCTCGGTACACAACTTGTTCCTACAAATCGAACTGGTCAACAACCAGGCATACAAGGTCAATATTTTGCTTAACACTTATGTCATGTTGCCCATCGCTTTGCTACTGGCCATTCCGTATGTATTGTACATATTGCGTTATACCAAAACCAGCAACGTAATTGAGAAGATATTTGCCGATAATATGGTTCGTTTAGAGCGCCTGGTACACCCCGCCAATCAGGTATTACTTGAAAACCCTAAAACAGTGGCCAGTTATCAACATCGTTTGTTTGAATCGCTCAACCAAATGGATGATTTGCTCGAGTATGTTTCGTTCAAAGAGCCCAAGGGGGATGTCATCAACAAAATGGGGGAAACAATTCGCTCTTACATTAAAATCAAAGATCAAATTAACCCCACTTTCTTTAAGATCAGTACGATGATTCGCAACGATGTATCGTTTAAGACCATGACTGGGCAATTTGACGATATTGAAAAGGAGCGCACTTTTTACGAACAGAAGGGGTATCGTTTGTTTGGCAACGCCTACCTGAAATTGATCGATAAAGATTTTTTTGATTTGGCCTCATTGTGTGCTTCCGAATTGGCCAGTTGTGGCAAGGCTGCCATCGAGCAAAAAGATGATCCATTGATCAATGCTACCATCATTCGTTTCAATACTTTTTTACGATTTGGTATCAAACACGGATTGCGTAACGGGGAAGCCCGGAACCTCTACAATGCCATTTTCCATTATAGTGAATTTATCAAGGAAATGGTGAACCACCGCTTTTTGCAACATACCAAAAAAAGTTTCTTTTATTTAAAGATTTACGTCAGTGAGATTTATCGTCATAGCTTGAAAGAGCCTTCTTTTGGTTTTTTGGTGGATGTATTTACTTGGGAGATGAAGAAAATTCTGGTACAGGTAAGCAAAAATGAATTACCGATTTCGCTTCAAGAAGAGTTATTGGATATTTTCTTGCAAATAGACAACCTCGCCGGCTACGATCAAGATCTTTCGCACAAACGCAGCTTCAATCAAAATATTCGTTTATTTCATATTGCCATGGCCTTGTACTACTTGCGAGTAGACAAAAAATCATTGGTAGAAGCCATCATTGAAGATATTTTAGAGGATCATCATTACATTGGGAGCAAAGACTTGGCCCAAGACATTATTGGAATTTGCAAACGACTGGAAACCTCCAGCCCTACTTTTTGGGAAGATACCGATCGAGGAAATTCCAACTTGTACTTTTCGGAAGACAAAGAGTTCTTGCCCAACTTTATTACCATGTTCAACGAACACTTGAACCACGCCATTTCTTATAAAAATACGTCTCAGATCAGTTCTAACAAGTCAGACCCCGAATAATCATTATGTGGTGATGCTCATCAATATGAAACAAAAAAGCCGAGGCAGTGAATGTCTCGGCTTTTTTGTTTTATTACTCACAATGCGTAAGCTTAGTAACGCATTCGCAATAACTGTCTGTTTTTCTCTACTGCCTGAACTGCTGGACCTTGTTATTTAGCCTTTGGCAGAGCTCGGCACAGTAAACTGTAGCCATCGGTTTTATTACCCGTAGCGCTGCTATGGGCGCAAAAAATGCCTCGTCCAACAGTCCATGCATATG
>CALDJV010001241.1 GCA_937899305.1 uncultured Cytophagaceae bacterium | reverse complement strand
GTATAACTTTGTTTAAAATTAGAAATGAGTCGTTATTTCAATTGATTGATACATACTCCTAGGACAGGTTGGCTACTTTGACGAGCAACTTTTACAAAATCAGCCTTGCCATCATTGTTAGCGTCAAAAGCATCGTATTTCAAAAATTTGGCAGATTGATGCTTAAACACCTTAAGGGCAAGTTCTTGATGAGGCACCAGCGATCCACCTTGGTTGAGGGCCACTCCTAGGTAGATATTATCCCGAACAAACACCCGATAGCTCAACAAATCGGCTTTACCGTCCCCGTTTATATCGGCCCAGTCAGTTCCTTTGATTCCATTCAACATCAAAAAATCACTTTTTCCTTTTTCAGTTACTGCAAGCTTGCCCGCTTTCCCTAAGACAATACCAGTAGCGTTTTTTTGGGTATAAATGATGTCCATATTCTGACTATCATAGATGATGATAAAATCATCACTTCCATTCCCATCAATATCGGCCCAATCCATTTGTATCAAATCCCTGAATCGTTCACTCTCTTCGCCTTCGTCCAGGTCTAACCTTTCCAGGGCTTTGTTGATTCGAATCACCATTTCTTCGCCAAAACTTCGCTCAGTATAGCCCAATTTTATTTTTTCTTCAACAAAATATTTCCCTCCTTGGTTGAGCGCCACGCCAAAATACAAACGATCTTTCCTAAACCGACGATAATACTGGCTAAATACAATGTCAGCAAAACCATCCCCATTTACATCGGCTACGTCTATTTTAGTCGCACTAGAAAACCACCCTAGTTTAAACTTAAGATCAATTTTTTTAAGGTTGGAATGAAACTTAATCAGCCCATCTTTTTTGTCTAAATAACGATGAAACACCCGGACACTGATTTTTCCACCTTTCCAAAAACTACGGTCAATTTCCAGCATATCTACGATCCCATCTCCATTAAAATCACCAAAACCCCGCTTGGTAACATTGGCCACATCTTGAGGCAATTTCACTACTTTGCTGTTCGTGAAAGGTATCGCAGCTTGATAATGTTGATTGAGCTGTTGTTTTTTATCGAACATCCGTTGATTGTATTCACTGGCCCCACAAGCTGATAGCACCAATAAGATGAGCCAACGAGTATGCATAAAAAATTTGTGGGAAATGTTGGGTATCAATTTCATAAACATCATATGACGAATAGTTAGAATGGGCATCGTTTTTTATAACCAGAAAAATAAAGCCATTAAAATAAAAGTTTGGGCGAATAATTTCAAGGTTTGGTATAAAAGGCGCTTGTCAGGAGATCGTAAATGTCTAATTTCTCGTAGTTTGCTAAAAGGATAAGTGAAATCTCTAAATGTACACACCATGAAAAGCTTCATCTGGACAATACTCTTTATACTTGGCTACCACTTGGCAATGGCCCAACAAACCAAGGTATTACATTTCTTGCGAGGCCATGAGGCTCCAGTTACACTGGCAAAATTTAGCCGAGACGGCCGATGGTTGGTCAGTGCTGATCAACATAAGGTAATCAAAGTTTGGGACATCAGCACCGGTGAATGTCTCAAAACCATCCGAAACATCAAAAAACCCATTTTAGATATCAACATTAGTGCTACTGGTGGACTTATAGCGGCCAGTACCAGTGACAAAACCATCAAGGTATGGTACAGTCATACTGGTAAGCTCATCTTTTCGAGAAAAATAGGTGATGTAACAGATTTACGATTCAACCCCAAAAATGAATACCAATTACTTACCAATAAAAACCGTAAAAAATTAAAGCTTTCCGGTTTGGTCACCGGGCAGTCAAATACCAATGTCATCCAATTATGGGATATTTATCGGAAACAAAGGATGAGTCGGATTAATCTGGACCAGGATGTACACCAAATAGACTACGACCCAGAAGGATCGTTTATCGTGACTACTGGCAATCAATCCACAGTAACCATTTGGCATGTTTTACACGCGCAAAAAAATTCAATGCTTTCATATGATCGTGAAGTGCAACAAGTTAAATTTAGTCCAGACGGAAGCAAACTGGCCATTGCGTTTACCCAAGGTAAGGTGTTCATCTTGAATAATCGTAACCGTGCTTTGAAGGATACCATTTCAATAGATGGTCAAATCACTTCCATCTATTTCTCTCATGACAACAATTATTTGGTTGTCATAGATCAGGACCAAAATATTCAGTCTTTTCTGCTCAAATCTAAAAAAACTTTTGTCCAACAAGTCACTTATGCTCACATCAAGGATGTTTGGGCTTACGACGAAGAAATACTTGTTGCTCAAATAGGTCAAGATAACAATGAAATACAAATCAAAAATTACCATCCCAACTTTGAACCCGATACCAAGCGACGCGTTCGAGAGTACGTTGAAAATGCACTTGAGAAATGGCAACTAAAAGACAAATTTGAGAAGTCAGCCGATTATGCCAAAAGAGTGACCGAAGCAAACCGTCAAAAACAACTCAAGGTATTTACCCAACAAGCCATCAATTCATTGGCTCAACAAGACCTCGATTGGCAAAAAACGCATAATGAATACGATGCTGATAACGAAACTTTCAGAATTGATGTAGACAATACTTATGCTTTTTATCTGAAAGTACCACTGAAAAATGCTAAAAAGTTTGATCAAAACTTTTCCAAAATTCGTTATAAAAACCCGCAGTTTACCCTGGATGCTCAAGGCAAATTTCAATTGTTGCACGTAGAATTACATTATAGTTCTTCAGACGGGAGTTCTTCAGACAGGGGTTCTTCAGACAGGGGTTCTTCAGACAAGCCATATATATATGACAATAACCAACAGGTGGCTTTCAATAGCCGTCAGTTGACCATCAAACTTGATCCAATTCAGGTTAAAATCCCAATTCATCAAGTCCAGAAACGGCCTACTTCGGTTCAAACTTCGCCTAAAGCGCTTCCAACAACAACCGAAGTCGCTCCTCGTGTGGCGGCCGTAGATCAGAATTTACCTCAAACTCAGATGAAAAACCCCGATGCCATTGCAGTAGTCATTGGTAATCGTAACTATCTAAAAACCAAAGAAGTGCAATTTGCAATCAACGACGCTCGTAGTATCAAAAAATATTTGATTGAGGTCTTGGGTTTTCAGCCAGGTAATATTTACTACCAAGAAAACGCCACTAAAGGGGATTTTGAGGTGTTATTTGGCAACCAATCCAATCACCAAGGGAAACTCTATAATACCATAAAAGCCGGAAAAAGCGATGTTTTTGTATTTTATTCGGGCCATGGTGCTCCTGATACTAAAAACTTCAAAGGGTATTTTGTCCCGGTGGAATGTGATCCACAATATGTGTCTTTGGCGGGTTATTCCATCGACCTGTTTTATCGCAATTTGGCCAAACTTCCGGCCAAGTCGGTTACAGTAGTATTGGACGCTTGTTTTTCAGGAGCCGACATTCTCAAAAACATTTCTCCAATTGGCATTCAACCCAAAGGAATCAAATCCATTCGTGATGGGGTGTTATTGACTTCTTCGCAGGGAACTCAAGTATCTAGCTGGTACAATGCCAAACAACATGGGTTGTTTACTTACTTTTTTCTCAAGGCGATTCATAACAAAAATGCCGATGCTAACCGTGATGACCGACTTACTTTCAAGGAGCTGTATCAGTACATCGCCAACCAAACCGAAGGAATTCCTTACTGGGCAAGGCGCTTACACAATGTAGAACAAATGCCTGCATTACGGGGTAAAAACAAAGAAAAGGTTTTTGTGCAGTATTAAGTAATGTGTTCGCAATAACTGTCTAGTTTGCTCTGCTGCCTGAATCGCTGGGCTTTGTTATTTTTCTTGATAATAGTACTAACTTGTCTCGTAGAGATCTCTAGTGAGCAACTTTAAGGCCCAACAATCGAAGGATGAAGTCTGAGCCTAATGTGAATTAATTCAGGCATATGGCCAAGTCGGACACTTATTTTGAAAATGTTGCTAAGTAGGTGTGATGTTTTTACAATTCACAAAGACAAATTAAATGATTTGTGGATTAGTACAACAAGCAATGGAGTATATAAATTCGCAAACGAAGAGTTCGTGAATTACAAAGTTCTACTATGAGTTTTCTGAAAAGACAAAAATGGAAATATTTGGTTAGGCTGTGCAGGTGGACTATACAAAATTGACAAAGACGGAAAAACAATTAGGAACATGTTCAAAATAAGTTTCCAGGTTTGGTAAAATTACCCAAAGTTAGGCCTCAGAGTTCCTTACAGGATAAATTTTGCGCGCGTAGCAGCGTCCCACAGGCTCGCCCAACATTCACTGGATGTTGTCGTGGGCAAAACCGATGGCTACTGGTTTAAACTAACAGAAGCTCTGCCAACGGCTAAAAAGCAACGAAGTATAACAAAGAGAACCGCAGAACGA
>CALDJV010001240.1 GCA_937899305.1 uncultured Cytophagaceae bacterium | reverse complement strand
GCAAAGCTAGGTGCTTTCAAAAGGCGAGACAAGATGGGATTGGACGAAGGGATACCTTGAAATGGGTCGCCTGGGGTCAAACATATCAGTCAATGTTTTGCTATTTGGCACCCTCAGTTTAGTGAAATCAGTGGCCGCTCTCTTGCCCGATGCCCTCCTAATTTCTAAGAAAGTATTGGCCGTATCGGCATTGATATCTGGAACAGTACCACTATTGAGGCTGATTTCTAATTGAAAGGGATCGGTGAGCTCGGTACAATAACCGTCTTTGTTGATGTTGATAATGCTTACTACAGGCAAAGGTACAATTTCAAATAACCCGTTTACTGGAAAGGTTCCAATACATCCTGCATCATCAAACTCATAGAATACATTGTATGTACCAAGTTTGTCAACATCATCGCCCAATAAGTCACTGATCTTGAGTACATTTCCGGTAGTGACCACCTGTTTGGGAGCTCCAGTTTCGTCTTTCTGAACCGAAAAAACTCCTCCTGATGTCACTGGGTCAAAAGTAATCGAGTCTGCGCTTATACAAAACTTAGAACCATTAGGTAGATCTTTAAGTCCGAAGGCAATTTGAGGGAGCTTCTTAATAGAAAACGTTTGTGCAGCACTTGTATCAGGGCATCCATTATCTGCTCTGAATGTATACACAATGGAGAAATTTCCTTCGCCCAATAACGATGGATTAAAACGATCGTTTGTCTTCTCCTTTGTACCATCAGGTTTGGTGATGATGAATTCATTATCAGCTTTCATCTTATCCGTTTCGCTCACCTCTACCATACCTACCTTAGGAGTCAGTTTAACCGTCACATTTTCGGCACAGTAGCCTGTACTTAACCCTTCAAAAGAGAGCTCTGGCAATGGTTTTACCTCTATTTCTATAGGGGGAGAAGCATATTCACAAGCATTCTTCGCGTCTACCCCATTGATGGAGCCTACCGAGGAAGTAGTGTACTTGAACCTCACCTCATAAATTCCCGCCCACATATTCCAATCTACGGCGGTAGTAGGCGTACCAACTTGGGAAGGCAATGGTTGCATAGGGTTAAACTTGTCTGTGATTACCTCATAGGCAGTCTCTGGCATACCTTTTCTTCTTACTTCATATTTAATGGCACTTGATGGAGTAGAACCGGGTATATTTTCGTTCACTACAGCAGTGAGTTGGATTGGTGTTATGCTTCCTATACACACCTCCGTAAGATCGGGAGTGAGGGTCAAAGTGGGCTCAGGGAGTATTTCAAACGGTTCTTCATTGAAATTATCGCAACCTATACCAATATTTCGGGTATACCTCAAGTTATAATTACCCGCAGGTAACGCGCTAATGTCAACTATTTGTGGATTGGTTCCGGCCACAATTGAGATCGGGCTTCCCACTACCCCACTTATTGTTCGTACCTCGATGGTACCCGTAGTCGCCGTGCCATCAGTCAAGGTAACCAGCATCGTGGGTGTATTCTTACAATATTGTGTATTATCGATGCTAAAGTTTACATCTGGTTGCGAAACGATCTTGAATTCAATGGGTGGTGACGTATTTTCACAACCAGCGCCGTTAGAAAATTTGTAGCTCAATTTATAAGAAGCAGCCGTGGCTGATCCATCCGTAGGATCATCATTTAGAGATTTCACCTTCAAAACATCGGGCATGTCATCCGCCTTCGTCTCCAAAAACCTAGTAGGGTTGGTAACGAGGCTTTCAGTACCATCAGCGGCTACCTTATGCAATATATACTCACCTTTAGTTTTATCAAACGTAGACAAGCCTACCACATTGGGGGTGATCATGGCCTCGTCCAGGCTTTCACAATAAACCAAATCCATGGTGATACTTACTTCTGGTAACGAAATAATATCCACTTCCAGGCTTTTGGTGGTACTACACCCTGCGCCAATGGTTTCGGTTACGGTTACTTTACCTTTGCCCGCCGAACCCCAAGCTACCTCAATGCTTCTTCCATCGACTATGGTGGGAGTAATGGGCATTCCATCACTATCGATCACTTCCCAAGCAAGCGTTCCCTCACTGGCTCCTTTGATAGCGTAAGTGGCACCCGTTTGATTCTCACAAACTAATAAGTCACTGGAAGAGTCAAAGTCAACTGCTCGGATGATGTTGATGGTCCGAGTGGTGGTAAGGGCACAACCAAAGCCATTGGTTCCAGTAAGTGCTATGGTACCACTGCCTACCCCAGTCCAAATCACGTTCACTGATTGTCCATCATTTCGGCCAGAGATAATTCCGTTGGTCACTACCCACCGGTAGCTGTTCAATGTAGCATCGGATGTGTAAGTTTCGGTAGCACCCTGGCATATCTCCGGCACACTATTTACCATGGCTACTTTAGGGCTGAAATCCACAGTAGGCAATGCTTGTACTTCAACACTTACCGTTTCAACATTACTTTGGCAACTTACTCCATCGGTCAAGCGCGTGTTTTGCACAGTGAGTTGATGGTTCCCAGCTTCTTTCCAGCGTATTGTTACCCGATTCCCAGTACGGCCTCCAATAAAGTCTCCGGCACTCTCAGGGACAATTTTCCATTCATAATCACCGTTGGGAGCACTCACAAAATAATCGTGTTCCTTGTTATCGGCACACAAGGTTGTTGAGGGAACATTTACTACTGGGGTCTCTACTTTGATGATGTTGATCGGATTATCGGTTTGACTCTTAGAGATAACAGTAGATCCACTCAATCTAAATACATCAGGGGCACCCGGAAATGGCTTTGACTCTAATAGATAGGTGGCGGTTACCTCATTGGCGATAATTTCGATTGAAGTAGCCAAAGGATTGGTGGCCGAAGCTTGAAAAGTATAAGAAAACGTCTGATCAGTTACTCCTGAATAGAGAGTAGGAAGACTATTCGGCATATCATCAAAGGGGCCGGAACCTGCTACCCCATCAATCCTTTTCAAATCCCTTACCAAGGTCACAATTCGCACATTTGGATTACTTTCATCTCTAGTGATCACCCTTGATACAGTAAAAGGATGTATTACAGCATCATCTTTACAATAGTTCTCTACCAACCCCAATGAATTGACCACGGCTACCGTAAAAGTGATCGTCGCAGTTCCTCTACAAGCAGCTGTAGGCTCGGTGTAGGTACACTGTACCACATGCTCTCCTGCACTTACCTTAGAGGGATCAAAAAAATAAGTTCCTGAAATGTCTTGTCTCACTCCTGGGCCCGAAAAGGTAGCCGAGGTAGATACATTGGTACCATTTGATTGAGCGATCAGGGCTACTTCAGGATCGTCGCTATTATAGCTGGTAGAACCAGTACTCATAAAATCACTGGTCGTGATCGCTAGCCGTACGCGACTCACTTTCACTGGCAAGTCCGGGCTTGGGTTTCCATTTGCACAAGTACCAGTATTTATTCCTTCTACGGTAAGCAACAGATTCAATACCGTAGCGGTATTGCCAGGGTTTGCCACGTCATAGTCATCAAATAAATCCTGTACATTGATCGGAAGTTGATTGTCTCCATCGGCTGTGGTGTACTCTTTTAAAACAGTTGCCCCGTTCTTAAAGACCCACTTGTATCCGTTGGAGCCGTCGATTGAAGGCACAAAATAGGTAGGATTGTCTTGGGCGCACAAGTCGCCTGGGCCAAAAATACCGCCCGCATCGTCCACTACTGGTACCGTGACATTCAACATCGCAGCTTCACCCACACAACCACCTATTTCTAATCTTACTTCTACTTGGCCACTTACCGCATTGACTCCAGTTTCTATCTCAATTTTGTTTGAGTTTTCAGGATCAGCACTGGTGATTGTAAACCCAGTTGGTAATGTCCAGTGGTATTTTGCCCCTGGTACGTCGGTTACCTCATACGAAGGTTTGGTACCAGAAATATCAACGGTTCCTCGGCAAATGTTGGCCAAGTTATTATCTACAGTTCCGGCGGTAAAAGTGGCTAGCGGAGGCGATGCTTTTGCATTTGCGGTAGCAAATGTCTTTGAATTGTCAATGCCAGTCAAATCATCATTGGCTCCTACACCAATATTGGTGGGTTCTAACTTCGCACTCAACGCAGTAGCTGCACTCAATACTTTTACCCTTACCCCAGAAATACTAATGCTATTGATGACATTCTCTGAAGCGGCATCAAAGTTATAAGTGATTTGCAAAACGTTGGTAGCCCCCGATGTATGTATCATTCCGGTGACGGTACTACTCCCAGGGTTTGACAAGGAGACGGTAGGCTTCACATCCTCCAATTCAAAATTGGCCTTGTCGCTCAATTCAAGGTTAATTGTTCCGCCACCCATACGGAATGCCCCTGCATTTCGCTCAGTAAGTACTATAGGCCCCCATTCTTCACTGTCTCCGGCACACATATCGTTGATATC
>CALDJV010001239.1 GCA_937899305.1 uncultured Cytophagaceae bacterium | reverse complement strand
TAATCAAAGCCAATAAATTATCGCTGGAAGAAATCGCTGAGGTATCAGAGTTGAGTCTAGAGGAAGTGAAGAAAGTTGCTCAAGAAATGAAGAATACCTAAAGTTTCACCTCTTGACCTTTGCCCGGTTGAGAAATTTAACCCACATCACCCAAAAACAATTAGAATCTATGGGAATCATTTATGACATTGAAAAAGACGCTTTCTTTAAAAAAGGAGAACTAAGAAAAGCTCGAAAAGTAGTCGTCAATTTAATCAAAGCCAATAAATTATCGCTGGAAGAAATCGCTGAGGTATCCGAATTGAGTCTGGAGGAAGTAAAAAGCATTGCTCAAGAAATGAAATAATAGTAAAGAGCGTCAAAAAACATTTAGACTACTTTACCTGTGATGACGAATCACTTCTAGCTTTTCTTAAAAACCTCAACAAAGGTTTTTCTACCCAATAGTGTCCGGCAATTGCCAAGACCACCGCAATGACAACGCTCAAACCAGTTGTAAATGGAGTAGGCATTTTACTAAAAACACCTGAAATAAATGCAGTGCAAGTAGCTAAAACTATGGTATGAGTTAGATACAATATGTAAGAAGCATTGCCCAGCATAAGAAAAAAGCGAGGGACTTGCACTTTCTGTCTTTTTTCCCAACCTACCAAAGCGAATAATATCAGCCCACAAGGAAAACCTCGGGTAATCAAAGGGTGAGACATTGGTGAAAAATAAGGCAAAAAAATCAACAGAAAAATCCCGCAAAACAACCCAACAAATATTGCCGTAAAGTTGATTAACCTGTACTGATAAAAGCTAAAAACCAAGGTTCCCAACAAGGCTTCTCCTAAAAAGGTAGGGTAAACCGCATAAGAGGGAGGTAATAAATGTACGCCTACCACCGCCAACAGGGGAAATAGGAGCAGGCAATAAAAGGCAAACCCAGATTTAAAAACAAACCTCAACAAGACTACCAGGTAAAAGATAATCTCATAAGACAACGTCCAGGAGGTGAGCACTACCAAGGGATGGTCAGGGAGCAAAAGTATGGTTTGGATCACTCCCAAGGTATTGGCCTGATAAAAGTCTTTCCAGTCATTCCCCAATAGATAATGTAACCCCCAATACCCTCCAATAATGAGCCAATATACCGGATAAATTCGCACAAAACGACGATACAAGTAAGTCCCAATTTTTTTAGGGTTACCAAAGTCTTGATGATGCACATAAAAAATGATGAACCCACTTAATACAAAGAAAAAATCGACTCCTGCCCCCCATACTTTACCTAAAACGGGAAGATTGATGTGCACAAACAATACCATCAAAGCAGCCATTCCTCTTCCGGCCTGAATGCTTTCCAGGATTGGCTTTGCCATCTCTTAAGGTAGTTGAGTCTCTAATTCCTCTATAGCCAGGGCCAGGTTTTCCCATTCTTCGTTGGCTTGATTCAGCTGTTCTTGTACTTTTTGAAAGGCAGCCTGGGTTTTCTCTAATTTTTCCGCGTCATCATAAATACGGTTGTCGCCCAATTGGTCTTCTAGTTTGCTTTGCTCTTTTTCGAGTTTGGTAATTTCGTTTTCTATCTTTTCCAGTGCCTGTTTAGACTCTCTGATTTCTCGCTTGAGGGCCTTCACCTCTGGCGAATCTTGTGGTTTATTCTTTTTATGGCTGTTCTTTTTGGTAGTTTCAGTTTTTACCGATTGAGTGATGGCAGTTTGGGCTTGTTTACGCGCTTGTTGTTTTTGATACCAATCATTGTACTCCGCAAAAGTTCCTGGATATTCTTTGATTTCCTGATCATCGATATACCAAATTTTGTTGGCTACCTGAGAGATAAAATGGCGATCGTGAGAAACTACTACATAGGTTCCTTCATATTGATCAAGGGCTTGCATCAAAATATTGACCGACTGAATGTCTAAGTGGTTGGTAGGCTCATCAAGCAACAAGAAGTTGGCCTCTGAGATCAGTACTTTAGCCAGTGCCACCCGCGACTTTTCTCCTCCCGAAAGAATTTTGATTTTCTTGAAAACATCGTCGTCTTTGAACAAAAAGCACCCCAAGACATTGCGGAGTTCAGTTTCGGTTTTGGTAGAGCCAGCTTGTTTTAACTCTTCTAAAATTTCATTGCCTACCACCAATGATTCCAGTTGGTGTTGAGCAAAAAACGAGAATAGTACATTGTGCCCTAGTTTGCGTTCTCCTTGAATGGCTTCGGTCCCAGCAATGATGCGTAACAAAGTAGACTTCCCTTTTCCATTGGCTCCAATCAAGGCAATTTTATCTCCCCTTTCTATGCGTGCAGTGGTCCTTTTTAAAATTCGCAAATCGCCATAAGCCTTGCTGATGTCTTCGAGCTCCATGACTTGTCGTCCTGACTTTTGCCCAAAATTAAACTTGAAGTTTACCTTGGCAGTTTCATCAATTACCTCGTCAATCATTTCCATTTTTTCGAGGGCTTTTACCCGCGACTGTACCTGCCGGGCTTTGGTGGCCTTGGAACGAAATCGTTCAATAAAGCGCTCAGTTTGACGAATCTTATCTTGCTGGTTTTCGTAGGCAGATTGCTGAATTTCTTTGCGTAAGGTGCGCTCTTTTAGATAGAAAGAATAATTTCCTGAATAGACATTGAGTTTGGCCTGTGAAACTTCAACCGTGGTTTTTACAACATTATCCAGAAACTCACGGTCGTGAGAAACCACAATGATTGCTCCTTCATAATTATGAATGTAACTCTCGATCCACTGAATGGTAGGTAAGTCAAGGTGGTTGGTGGGCTCATCCAACATGAGTAATGAAGGCTTTTGCAATAAAAGCTTGGCCAACATCACCCGCATTCGCCAACCTCCCGAAAACTCTTTCAAAGGTCGCGATAAATCAGCGGTATTGAACCCCAAACCTTCTAGAATTTCTTCGGCGGTAGATTGTATGGTATACCCTCCCAACATCTCAAAACGTTCCTGCAGTTGGGCTAACTTATCCACCAAATCATCGGTGTAATTGTTTTCCATCTCATGCAAGGTTTTGTCAATCTTGGCCTGCAGCTCATTTTGTTCTTCGAAAGCCTGCATGGCTACTTCCAGAATACTTTCATTAGTCAGGTAGGAAAGTAAATCCTGATTTAAAAAGCCAATTGTACAATCTTTGCTTTTCGATACTGAACCTTCGTCGGGCGTATATTCCCCTGAAATAAGTCGCAATAAGGTAGATTTTCCCGTTCCATTGGCTCCAATGAGCCCGATACGATCTTTTGGTTTGATGTGTAAATTGGCATCTTTGTACATAGCCCTACTACCAAAATAAAACGACATGTTACTAATGGCCAGCATAAGTAAATTTTTCAGGTTTACGAGCAAGTCTCAAATCCCTGCTCAAGGTTTTATAATATAATCCAAATGCAAAACTACAAACAAAGTAGAGTGATTCACAATTCTTGCATCATTAAGATTTACCTATTGCCCCCAAGTACAAGGTCAAATGAAGTACTCAGAAAAGTTTTTACCACTTCCGAATCACTCTCGAAGCGTTGTTTCTGATTACCCTAATTGATTTGATATTTATAGTCCCTCATTTTCCTGAGGCAATCATCTCTAGTACTGCCTGAGCATATGCCTCGGGTGCCTCTAGCATCGGATAATGACCAATATTGGGTAAAATCTTAAAACTATTGGAAGCAATGTTTTGATGCAGCTTCTCTCCCATTTGTATCACAGCTACCGGGTCTTTATCGGCCCATAAAATATTGATATGCCTTGGAGTTTGGTACAACCCTCGGCCAATCCAACGATACCAAAACTTGACCCGTTCCAGCAAATAGCGAGAAACCATCGGAAACGTTTTACGCCAATGCGGATGTGCACTCATCATTTGCCACAATACTTCTACTTCTTGAGGATTGTACTTGGTCTTATCGTACCAAAGTTTTTTCATACTACGGTTCAACAACCTCTGACTGCTCAACTTCGCCAATAGTGGTCCCCAGCGTTTGCTCCTCAAAATTTTTTGTACTGCCTGAAGCTTGGCCATCTCAATCAGCATGCTCCCATTACCGAGGGTAATGGATTCTAATTGAACTGGCTCGTAGCCTTGATCAGCTCGGGCAATGATTTCGGTGGCTACACTGGTACCGTAATCATGGGCCAACAAATGTACTTTTTGCAATCCTAGTTTTTGCCACAAACCAATGGCCAATTCAGCCTGCTCAAGTAAGGAGTAAGAATAGTCCAAAGGTTTATCGGACAAACCAAACCCCAAATGATCGTGTACGACTACTCGATACTTTTGAGTAAGAAAAGGCAATACGGCATAATAATCATAACTACAGGTGGGGTAACCATGCAATATCACAATGGTTTCGGCAGCGTTTCCTTGATCAATCACAAAAAGGG
>CALDJV010001238.1 GCA_937899305.1 uncultured Cytophagaceae bacterium | reverse complement strand
CTTATTAATTTTGTAAGGTATATGCGGTCAGATGTATGAATTTTATCATCCGACGCATACGAATGCACCAAAACTCGTTTGACCAACGTGGGTTGGTGTTCATTACAGGCAATGAGTGCCAATACCATTGTACCCAAAAGTAATAGGTTCCTAATGCTCATTCTAAAGTTACATCAAAACCCCGTCTTTAGCCGGAATTGGTGAGGGTAAGTCGGTTTCACCCAGCATTTCTCGAAGGTCTATTTCTATGGTACGACACAACGAGAGCATTGGAATATCGTTGGCCATTCCCTGAAAAGGATTTTCGGAATAGTCTCCTACGGTTTCCATCATAATATATACCCAGCCGATGAGCACTGAAATTGGAACCGATAACCAAAACCCCCAACCTTCTATTTTCATCAATTCGGGCACCATGCTGAAGGGCAACAAAAAGATAAATATCCAGATAAAATAACGGCTCATGTTGGCATATTGGCGAGGCAAGGGAAACTTTTTAATGCGCTCGTTTTTACCTTGTAAGGCATAAAAACTACGCAATACGTTTTCCATCTCTACATGACGAAAATCATCAATGAGTTGTGCTTCCCTCAATTTGGTGAGCTCACGGGATTGCTCATTGATAATTTGAGTGGCAGTATTGGCGTAGTTGACCATGCGACCACATTCGGTTTCGGGTAAAAACTGTTTCAAATCTTCTTCGGTCACTTCACCTTCTACCAATCCAATCCCGAAGTTTTCTTGATAATAGCGGGCAGTTCGGGCTACTCGCCCACTTTGACTGATGTGCTCCCAGGAAGTAGGCACCAAAAGTTGGTTGCGGTGAATATAAAGCCAGCCGATATGGCGATAGATCAATCGCTTTTTGATTTGATGGAGGGCTGATCCGGTATACTTTTTTTCGGTAAATAAATTGCTCACGTAGCCGTCTACCATCATACCCCAGGTTCGACTATCGTTTACAATGCCTCCCCAAATTTTACGTGCTTCCCACATACGGTCATAGGCTTGGTTGTTTTTAAAACCTACGTAGAAAGCTACCGCAGTGCCTATGATAGAGATTGGAAGCCAGGGAATGTGAATTGTGATGAGTTGATAATGATAGAGTGAAGCCACCGACCCCATGGTAAGAAATAGTCCTATAAGAGGAAAACCAGTCCATTTGATAAAGGTAGCAAATCTTATTCCTTTGGTAACAATCATGTAATTTGTAGATTTTAGAATTGAATAGGCACGCCGTATTTTACCAACGTATGCCATAAATATTTCAATTGTTGTAACTGTTGTTCAAATAATTTGTGGTCCTGGAGCGCTTGCTGATATTGCTGTTCGGCTTTGGCCAGGGTATATGCATTCACTGTTTGATCCACCGCGATCTGTCGGGCCAAAAGAGGCATTGTATTCCCCCTGAAATAGTCCGGCACCGCATCTATGGACAATTGACGCCCTTTATTCCAAATTAATTCTATTTCGCATTTTTCACAAAGTGCAGTTAAATTTTTTTCGTATTCAGTTTGTTTAAAAGCTTGGTCGACCACCAAATAGTCAACATCAACATCTAGACGAATATCAGTATGTATTTGGGCTTCTATGTAATGGTCAAGATTATGGCTAAGTGCCCCTGAGCCAATGTGCGTATAGGGCGTGTTGAGCCTTATATTGACCTGAGGAAGCAGCTGGTGGGGGCGAATATGAGCTTGGCCAAGGGCAAAATCCCGCTCGAAAGACTCGGATAATAAACTGGCCAGAATGTCTTTTATATAATGAATGGTTCCTCTTGAGTCAGGGTTGAGGTGAGAATCTAAATAGGTAAAAGTAGCGTATTGGTTGATATGAGGTTTCAAGACAAAGAAGCAGGAGCCAAATCGAGGGGCTGGCCCATCCGAAGGCCTGAACAAATCCAGTGCACCATATTTGGGCCTATTGGCTAGCATCATCCCAGAATTAACGGTGTTTCCAAAAAGCAGACTTTCCCATTGATCTCTTTTTCCTCCAATTTTAGGGTCAAGTGCCCCATTAGATAGATTCGATTCAAATTGACTTTGGTAACGCTTGCTTTCAACCAACAACTCTAGCACATTTTTGCCTTGCTGGTTAAGTCGGTAAGGATGAAAATGCACCG
>CALDJV010001237.1 GCA_937899305.1 uncultured Cytophagaceae bacterium | reverse complement strand
ATACTAATTTTTCTTTTAATCGACTTGCCAATCCGGTTTTTTGCAATACCTGCCAGGCAGCTTCTCCATATGGGGCCGTTTTGGGGTTGGCCAACGCAATGTGCTGTACCTTGGAGTGGCTCAGAGATTGGGTCGTTGGGGTTAAGTTTGGGTATTGAGTCCATAACACCAATTGACCTCGGGCATATACTTTAGGAGGCTCCACCGTAAATCCTTGTTGGTGCAGGTTTTGGGGGTATTTCATATTGGCCGATACAAACAATTGATAGGGTGCTCCTTCTTTGATTTGGGCGGTGAGTTTTCCTGAAGAACCTACCACAGTTTGGCAAGCAATGCCCTCTTTGGTCGTAAATGCCTCGATGAGCTCTTGCATGGCGTATTGTACATTGGCAGCAGTAGCAATGGTAATACCCTGATAAGCAGTAGGTTGGCAAGCCACCATTCCCAGAGTGACCCATAATAACAGCAAACTATTTTTCCGGTTTTTCATGATGCTATTGCTAAATGGTTGCATTGTTGCATTGTTCCGCCTTCGGCTCATTGTTACATTGTTCTATTGTTAAATGGCTGCGCGAGGCGATAATTAGTTTCTATTGTTCCGTCTTCGGCTCATTGCTGCATTGTTAGTTCTTTCGGCTCTCCTCAGGACTTCGGGTTACGCAAATATGACAATAACTAAACAGAGTTGAGCGAAGCTAGTTGTATCGCTTTGCGCCACTGTGGACTGTGGACTAGAGAAACTCCTAACTAAAAAACTAAAAAAAACGAATCTCTTGAGCCAATTGAGCCAGATGGATGTCCAGGGTCTGGATCAGTTGTTGGTATTTTTGAATGGCGGCTTTTCCGGCCTCCGTCACTACTGCACCACCACCCGACTTTCCGCCTGGTTGTTTCTCTACCAGTGGCGCTTGAGCAATGGTATTCATTTCTTTGATGAGCCCCCAGGCTTTGCGGTAAGACATCCCCATTGACTTGGCCGCTTGGGCTATAGAGCCCAGCTGCTCAATGCGTTCCAGCAGTTGTACTCGTCCTTTGCCCAAAAACGGTTGTTCACCTTGAAATACGCGCACATTTAGCCGAAAATTGATTTGGTCGTCCATTATCGTTATGCATTTGAAAACATAACGAATGTATAGGGAATTTGTTTGTGATGCAATTTTTTTAGATAAAATAAGAATTTACTTAGACAAATGCGTCAGCGGTATTTTGGAGAGCTTACTGAAACTATTTGTGACAATTTGAGGTTTTGTACACGAAAAGTAAGAACTATTGTACAAAGTATTCAAAAGATGAGATTATCAATTACTCAACAAGCGCCTGATATTCAAACTAAAAATGTTTTAGGAGACCAAATCCACTTGGTCAACTATCGAGGGAAGAAAGTTTATATTACCTTTTTGCGTAACGCCAGTTGCCCTTTATGCAGTTTACACCTCTATAAACTCACCAAAATAGTCGATAATTTGAGAGCTAAAGGGTTGGAGTTGATTGTTTTTTATGAATCATTGAATGAAGTCATACTCCAAAGCCCATTCTTCAATGAACATATCCTGAGAGACAATAAGTTTTGCGTGATTTCAGATAACAAGCGGGAATATTATCAATCGTATGGAGCTGAGTTGAGACCCGAAAGAGCCACTGCAGAAGTATTCAAAGAGGCTGGTTTGCTGGAGACTTATAATGAAGCGTTGCGTCTAGGAATAACGGGGGATGGCCGAGAGGCCGGAACCAATGGCGCTACCATGCCTGCCGATTTTCTGATTGATGAGCAGGGAACGATACGGTATGTCAAGTATGGTGAAAATGTGGGAGATCACATTGACCTAAAACTGATTGAACCGACTTTCCGCACGTTGTCTGTTGTTTTAGTTTAATTAACAGTCTTGCT
>CALDJV010001236.1 GCA_937899305.1 uncultured Cytophagaceae bacterium | reverse complement strand
CCGGGCGCTGTTTGGCTTGGATGGGGCCCTTCTTACCTGCGTGGCTCAGGTAAGGTGATTTTTGAGAAGGGTTTTGTTTCCGTTGAACCGAAGGTTGAGCATGGGCTCCTTCACCCTCCTTGTTTTTAATTTGCTGCATCATAGGATACTTGTTGAATAGTTTTACCAATAAGTGCTGATTGACAACGCTAGATTGCATTCAGTGACGGTAAATGTAGGGGAGGAGAGAGACAATAAATATGTCGATATATAACAGTGGCCTCTGATCGTAGTTTGGAGACAGTAGAGTAGGTTTTATATCAAAAAAAGAAGCTCTAGAGCAGAAATTTAACTGTTGTTGCAGTTAAAGTATTGATTAACAGGTTTTTATAAAAGTGTTATAGAGTGATATATTTTTTCTGAATTAGGATGCTTACCTTTGAAACACCCCCCTTTAGTAATGAATTGGGCAGGGCAATTTCGTACTATTATAGTAGCTATTGCAGTAAAATAACCTCAATCGTTGACTTTGGCAAAAGCAAAGACCGGGTTTCAAGTTTGTCCTGCCTTTTTTATTCCAGCTGTTGCGAGATGAGGCCACAAGAACAAGTGGTCTTAACTAAGACAAAGGAAGTAAGATGGAAATGCTTGCCTTTGATAATTAAGTGCAAATTTTATGTTATAATAATCTGCTATTCGCAAAATATTATTATATTGAATGGCCATCTACCAATCCACTATGCCTGAATCTGAAATTAGATTCGACCGAAAGTAAGCGGCTGCAAGCCGTAGCAAAACTGATATTTTTCAACAACAAAATCCCCGAACGAACTATGGCATATCCATCAATCGCCAACTATACCATCGTCGAGCAAATCGGCGAAGGAGGCTTTGGTATCATCTACCAAGCCATTCAGGTAAACACTGGACAACAAGTTGCCCTTAAGGTGCTTAAAGTAGACCCAGATATCACCCCTGATCCTCAACAGCTCCAGCATCGCAAAGCACGGTTTGACCGTGAAATACAACTATGTGCGCAACTGCGTCACCCCCACATTGTACAATTGCTTGACCAGGGCCAAACCCAAGATGGAGCTCCCTTTGCAGTTTTTGAATATGTAGAAGGGACCAACCTCAAGCAGTATATTTTGCAAAGTGGAGCATTATCGGCCCAGACTACCGAGTTGCTGATGGGGCAGGTACTTGATGCATTGGTTTGCGCCCACGGCCAAGGCATTGTGCATCGTGACCTTAAGCCACAAAATATTATGGTGGCCCAGACTGGAGCCGCTCCCCACATCAAAGTGTTGGATTTTGGCATTGGCGCTTTTACCCACGAATACCGCCCCCAAGATTACAAGAGTTTGACCCTTACCAAAGAAATGGTAGGGACACCAAGCTACAGTGCGCCAGAACAATTGCGGGGCGAACCACCTACGGTAAAGTCAGACCTATATGCCTGGGGCTTGATATTGGTAGAATGCCTGACCGGAAAAACAGTGATAGAAGGAAGTTCGCTGGCCGAAATCTTCAAGCAGCAACTAGACAGTGCCCATATCACCCTCCCGGCCGCCATCATTGGTCACGATTTGGCCCCATTACTTCGTCGGGTTTTGAACAAAAACCCCCGTGCTAGAGTCGGTGATGCCGCCAAGCTTTACGAAGAATACCAAGCCATCAATTTCAACACCATTGTAGGGACCATTGCTAAAGCCACTCCCGGAGTAACCATTGATGAAGAAGCCAGTACATTGGACAGCGATATGGAGCTGGTACAAGGCCAAACCAACAAGCGACAGATGACGGTATTGTGTGTACAACTGAGCCTGGAGCTGCCTCGAGACTGTACTATAGAATCAGAAATACTGGATACCTTACAAAAAGACCAACTCAACAGTTGTTCCGATACCATTGTTCGTTATGGAGGTTACGTCAAAGGAAGGCTAGGCAACTGTATGATGGCCTATTTTGGCTACCCTCAAGTGAGCGACAATGCTGCTCGACGAGCGGGAAGAACCGCGTTGGAATTGGTGAGTCAAGCCCAAAAACGCGCTTCCTTGTTAGGAGCTTTGCACGGCATTGCGCTGGACATACGCATTAGTTTGCACGCCGATGAAACCCTCGTTCGTCAGAATCAGGCCCCCGAAGGACTTACCCCCGACGTGGCCTTCAACTTGTTGCGGGAAGCACCGCCTCAAAGTGTATGGGTAAGCGATACCACCAAACAATTGCTGGACCCTTACTTGGAGTTTGAAGTCGTTGACCAATACGAATTTGCCAATACAACTTCCCCCATTCAAATCCACGCCTTGATGGGAGAGCGCCAAACCGAAGCCATGTCGTTCTTACGACCTTGGAGTGCCAACCGGCAAATGATTGGTCGGGATAGCGAAAAACAACAAGTGGTGGATTTATGGAATCAAGTAAAAAATGGCCAAGGACGCTCTACCCTGATTAGCGGGCAAGCTGGCATTGGTAAATCTAAATTGACCTACGAAGCCAAGAAACAATTGCGTAGTGAGGGCTTTGTGGTGCGAGAATGCCGTTGTTTACCCGAGCAAGCCAACAATGCCTTGTTTCCCTTTTTTGACATGCTACGTAAGCATTGGGGAATGCAAGAAAATGAAATCGACAAGAGCAAAGAAACCAAAAGCAAAGACACCGGAAGTAACATTACCATCTTGGAGCAAATGTTGGCTGAGATCAATGCTGACTTGCCTGGAACCCTACCCATCCTTTGTTCTTGGTTGTCTATTCCTTTGAGCGAAAACTACGAAATAGCCCAGGATGCCCCCGAAAAGCAAAAAGAGATCTTGCTAAATACCCTGGAACAATTGATTCTCAATATTGCAAAAGGGGCGTCTTTTTTACTTATTATAGAAGACCTACATTGGCTAGATCCTACCAGCCAGGAGTTTTTAGAACGTTTGCTTTCCCGACTGGAGCAACAAAACTATCTGTTGTTGATGACTACCCGTCCCCATTTCGACCCAAAATGGACCTACCAACACCTGACTAGCCTGGAGCTACAACCGCTCAACAAGGATTTTATCCAACATATGATCCAAGAGGTATTGGGAGACCAACCAGTAGATGACAAAGTGGTGAGCTACATTGCCGAACGAGCCGACGGCATTCCTTTGTTCATTGAGGAACTGACCCATATGCTAGAGGAGCAGCATTACTTGGTATTGGAAAATGGGACTTACCAACTTGACGAAAAACAAGATGCCGAAGCAGTGCCGGTAACCCTCAAAGACCTGCTCAATACCCGTTTAGATCGTTTGGGCTTGGCCAAAGAAACCGCCCAACTGGCCGCTACTATTGGCCGCAACTTTGACTATGATTTGTTGGTAAGTGCTTCGCTAAGAGATGAGGCCTCGATACAAGCCGATTTGGATGAGTTGATGAACGCCGACTTGGTATATCGCCAACGTCGGGTACAAGGCGAAAGCTATATTTTTAGGCACGCCCTCATTCGGGATGCCGCCTACGAAGGAATGCCCAAGGCCGCCCAAAAAGATACCCACAGCCGGATTGCGACTACCCTGGAGACTGGTTTTCTCAATGTTGTAGAGGATAATCCTTTTGAGGTAGCCCGCCATTTTGCCGGAGGAGAAGTATTCGAGAAAGCGAGTCAATATGGAGTAAAAATGGTAGAAAAACAGGTCAATAACTCCTCCAACGAAGAAGCGGTTTCGATGGGCGATTGGGTACTCGAGCAAGTCAATGCCATCGATCACGAAGCCACCCGGTTGGATAAAGAATTTGATGTGTTGAATACCTTGTTTTCGGCGGTGATGGCAGTAGGTGGGTACGGCAGCGACAAACTGATTACGCTGAGCAATCGGTTGAGAGAACTGGTTGAACTGTTTAGCCAACAGGATGCTACTCAGGAAAATGATGCCCAGGAAAAACAACGAGAGCGAGAAGAAATTATTTGGAAAAATGACTGGACTCTTTTCTTGAATGCCCATTATAAACCGGAAAGAGCCAAAGCCCTGAAGTTAGGAACACGGTTGTTGGAAAATGCCCGCCAAATGAACAATCGGGAAAAAGAGATGGTGGTGTTGGGGCAATATGCTCAATGTTTTTTGAAAGATGGTCATCATGAAGATTCGGTGAAATATTTTAAACAGGCCATTGACCTATACAACGAACAAGAAGACGATGACCAAGAGATTATCAAAAAATATGGCACCCACCCCAAAGCCTATGGCTTGTCGCTCATTGCCCAACCCATGCTGCATTTGGGAACTTTAAAGGAAGCCTTTGGATACATCGACCAGGGAGCGATTTATTCGGCAGAGATAGGCAATGAAACTGGGATTGCTTTTTCTTACATATTGCAAGCCTTGATCATGGCTTTTTGTGAAAACGAAAAAGGGATTGAAACCATCATCAAAACCTTTGAGCAGAAGCATCAGGACAAAACTGAAAGTGAAGGGTACTTTCTACAGTACTTGTACATCTTTGAATACTACCGCCTCCGGCAAGTAGACAAGGCCGAAGATATGGTACAAATGATTTACGACTCGGGCCAACTCTTTGCCATTAGCTGGTACGTCATCTTTTTGATAAAAATTCATTTGGATCAAGGAAATGTAGCAAGGGCCATTGAGTTGGCCGAACGCACTCATTTGCACAACCTGGAAAATGACATTGAGGGCAGTACTTGTTTTGTCAAAAAAACCTTGGCCATGTGTTACTACGCCCAAGATCAGAAACTGACTCCCAGAATTGACCAATTGCTCAAAGAATCGCTAGAGTATGCCGAAAAGCAAGGCGCCCACTTTTTTGAGTTAGATACTTTGGTATATCACCTGGAACTGCTTCAGAGCGAGGGCGGGAATGACGTCAGGATGCGCCACGAACTGAGGCCCAAACTACAGGTCGTGGTCCAAAAGCTAGGCGAAGTCAACGACCTGAACCATCATATTGAGTTAAAGAACGCCTGGTCGCAGTACAACAAAGCCTTGGATTTTATTCAGCAGTTGATGCCTCAAGACCAAGCCTTGGTGTAACAAGCGAGGTGTCTCTGAGACAACACAGTAGCAATATTTTTTGCTGCAAGCACCCCGCTACTCAAGGGGTGTAATGTACATATTTGTAATTTTTACTTTACATAATATGTAGTTATTAATTTTATTTCACCAAAATATTTACAAAATGTGGACAGATGAAAATCAAAAAAAATTAAGAAAAGCAGTGAATTCGTTGCTTTGCAAATTGTTCGGAATAGAAGCAAAAAGCGAAGCAAAACGGGATAATGCATTGAAAGATAAGTTAGATAACTTGGACGAGTCATTCAAAGAAAATTCTAGTAAAGATCAAAATAAAGAGAGATTGATTGTAGAATTAAAGAAGTTACGCAAGGATATCAAAAAAAAGCATGACACGAGTCAAAATAACAAAAAATTGATTGCAGAATTGGTGATGCTCATTGATTATCGTCGGGAAGAACCATTCTACCGACATCCACAAATTGGAGAAAAACTATTATATGATTTTCTGGGGCCTTACGGTAAGTTAGGTATCATTAATGGGGATGCATTGCGTAATTTTTTAACCACCCATCTAGATATCAAAACTCGTGTTCAGAGGATATTTAGCAATGAGCAGATCGGTAGAAAAAATATCAAAACTTACCCTACCATTTACAGCATCATTACCAAGTCAGGAGACGTGCCTCCCTCGACTAATATGGATGCTTTGGATGCCTGGAAAAATGCGTGGGCTAGGTTAGTGGCATATACTTGGCTACATTGGGAATGGGATGAATCAAAAAATCAAAATAAACAACTTACTGAGCTAGATTTTATCAAGCTATACCCCGAATATTATTTGCAGCAATTTGGTTTTGATGTCAACGATTGGCCGCAGTTCAGAAATGCCATTAAAGTAGTGATCCATAACAATGATACTGTTACTTATGTGAATCAGGGGGCTATTTACATTCATCGCCCTGATGAACAACAAAGAAAAGACAATGCAGATGCTTTGACACCAAAAGATTTCGAGGCGAGTGATTGGGAGAATGTATTTGACTTACCCGCAGCATCAGAATACCTTTCGAATGAGGATGATCCTGATGTCATGGTAAGCATCAATCCTCTTTTGGATGAATACAAAAAAGATAAATGCGTTCAGGATCCTGTTGAGTTCCTGAAAAAGAAATTTCCCTGGTTTAAGGACAATCAGCAAAGAACCAATGATACCATCAATGAAGACGGGGAAAATCGCTTGCGGAATGGCTGGGAGAACAACAATTGGGGATATTTGATGGGGATGATTGTGGCCCCGATTCCTTATCCTCCAAGAGTGCCTATGAAGGAGGCTGAGATTACTAAAATTGAAAAGGCTGTCGAGAAAGAGAGGATAGCTAGGAGTAAATCTAACCAAGATACTGATAAAGCTGGCAATGCAGGTAGCGGTAAAGATAAAGCCATCGATAAAGTCAAAAGTCTTTTTGGTATTCCTATAAACTCTGGAGAACCAAGATCTCCCAAAAAATCCTCTAACAAACCGATATATCTCAGAACAACTCCGGAAATCATTGCGATAAAAAAGGAATTGACGAGTTCACAAGAAGATGGTTTGGGATTAGACTACTGGGTAGGAAAATTGGTACATCAACATGATTACGAATTAAAAAAGGCAAAAGCAAAAGAACTCAATGAAGGTCAAAGTCCTGATCAAGGTAAAAAAACTAAACCTGAACCAAAAGACCTCACAAAACATGAAGCCATTGCCCTGACCGATTATATGCAAATGGTTCATAACCAGCCTTTTAGTACCGATGCCTGCTAAAAATAGGCCTTGAGTCAAGAGGTTGCTTGTGGAGTTTAAAACCGACTATGAAAAGCAACCTCTTTGACTAAAAAAAATACCTCATATGATACCTCTACCATTTGCAAAATACCATCAAAAATGTCAGTAAAAACCTTACTCATTGCGCCTCCCTTTCTGCGTTGTGATACTGCTTGTTTGGGGTTACACCTGCTACAAGCATACGCCCGAAAACACGATTTTTCGGTAGACATTAGCTATCAAAATATCAAATTTGCGACTTTGATTGGCCTGCCGCTTTTTCACGGCATTGCCTGGAGCGAAGAAGAAGACATGTTGGGCGAGCGCATTTTTTGCCAAGCGGCTTATGACTTGCCTTTGCTGGGTAAAAATGCGGCCGAGGATTTGGCCACTTTTTCTCATCAAACCCTGCTCGAAAACGGGGAGTATGCCCATCTAAACTACGATATACTGGTTGATGTAGCCCAGCAAGTTGATCTTTATCTGGAAAACTTATTGGACGAAATCGCCGATAAAAACTACCAAGTGGTAGGCTGTACTACCATGTTTCAATTAAATGCCTCGGCGGTGGCCATTCTGCGGGCCATCAAAGCGCGTTTTCCGCATATTACTACCATTATTGGTGGGGCCAATTGTGCGGGCGAAATGGCTAAAGGAGTGGCCACCCTTAGCGACCAAATAGATTATGTGTTTTCTGGAGAAAGCGAACATACTTTTGTTCAATTTTTGGAAAATTTAGCCCTTGGGCAACGACCAGCCAAACGAATTATTGACGGGGTCAAAGTCAAAGATTTGGACGAGATACCCGCTCCCGATTTCTATGATCAGATACAGGCCTCTGGTTTGCCGGTTCAGACTCAAGCCAACTACATTCCCTACGAAGCCAGCCGGGGATGCTGGTGGGGCGAAGTGTACCGCTGTAAGTTTTGCAGTATTCATGATTTGGCCTACCGCAAGAAATCGCCCCAAAAAATCATTGAGGATTTAAAAGAAATCATGCAAGCTCATATTTCCAACAAGGTGTTTTTTACTGATGACATCATGCCCAATGAGTTTTTTGATACCCTGTATCCTTATTTGCAAGAAGAAATTCCAGGCATTAGGTTTTACAGCACTCAAAAATCCAACATCAAATTAGACAAAATGCAATCGTTGTCGCAGGGGGGAGGCAATTCGTTTTTGCCGGGTACCGAAGCCCTATCTACGGAGTTGCTGAAACTGGTAGACAAAGGTACCACTGTTCGTCAAAATATTGCCATGTTGCGTTACGCCCGGATCACCCTTACCTATGCCATGTGGAATATGTTGTATGGCATACCCGGTGAAAAAGCGGCTTACTATCAGTCTTATTTGACTTTAATTCCCCTCATTCATCATTTGAACCCTCCGCGTTTTTACCAAAGGGTCGAAATACAAAAGTTTGGAGTATACATGACCCATCCCGAAGAAAATCAGGTCACCAACATTCGCCCTTGGGAAATCTATTCCAAGGTATTGCCGTCAAGTGCCGACATCGAGGCGGTGGCCTATCATTTTGATGCAGATTATCATTCTATTCTCAAGGAAGCACCTG
>CALDJV010001235.1 GCA_937899305.1 uncultured Cytophagaceae bacterium | reverse complement strand
AAAAACTCGGAATAATTCCTTTAAATATATTTTTATTAAGGAAACAGCATTGGTCGACGGTCCATAGTACATAGTTTTCCATCGCTTCACGCAACCCGAAGTCCTGAGCGAAGCCGAAGGAACTAGCCATAAAGCAATAAGCGAAGCGTTAACCATTCAATCATATAGCCATTTAACAATCAGCGAAGCGGAGCAATATAACCATTTACCCCTTATGTTCCCTTTTCCCCTTCTTCAAGTTTTTTCAATAACAAATCCAGTTTATCCTCTATCCTAATCATACGTTCCTCCAGTTCATCGTTTTCGCTACTAATCATTTCTTCTACGAAAATGGCGTTTACAATAGAAAAACCAAATATTCCTCCCGTCAACACAATGATCATAAAATAAATCCGAGTAGCCACACTCATCCAAGGAGCCCCATTTTGAGCAATGGCATCCGGGATTTCATACCACCCTTCCATCGTGAAAATTTTAAAGATGATATAAAACGATTCAAATCCATCTTTAAAATATTTAGGAGCCAAATCTCGAAACAAGTAATAAGTAAACAACGAAACAATGAGATTGTAAAAGAAAAAACCGGCTAACACAAACAAAGAGGCCTTGATGGAACGCCCTACTCCAATGAGTAAATCTTGTAGGTGGGGAACAAACTGCAAAAAACGGAAAAACTTGGCCACACGCACCGTTCTGAGCACCAGTAAAAAAGTAAAATCGGGAATAGATAGAAATATCGTGAGTAAAGATGGAATGGTCAATAATACAATCAAAAAATCGAGCTTGTTCCAATTTGACGAAATATAACCTTTCCACTTGTAGAGGCTGATTTTCATGATGGCCTCTATCACAAAAAACAAGGTACAGCTTTGATCTATCACCTCTAGTATCGGAAAATAAGTCTTGATACTGCGGAAGGATAGCAGAAACAGTACTAGTATATTAAGAATAAGAACAGGAAAAATGACCCGATCACTCGTGAAGATACGTCGCATGGATTACCAAGAGATTGAATGAAAACCGCTTTGTTATATTATAAAATATTATTGCTCCAATGAAATCAATTCATACACCTTCCATTCCCCCCGGCGATTGGTTCTTACTTTGCCCACGTTGATGCAATGTACATTCCCCTTGACCAATTTATAGGTATTTTCTAACAGATGAATGGGTACATTCCCTTTTTGTTTTAGATGGTAGGTAGTTTGGATAATATCGCTCCAAATATCAAAGGCAAATCGCTTACGTTGGGTATCGCCTGCTACTACATCAGTCGTATTTACCCCTAAATACATTTTCTTGATCAAGCTGTTTACCTCTTGGGAGTAAGCCTCATAATTCAAGGCCATTTTGCGGATTTCAAAACTGGCTTCCAGCAAAGGCATGGGGTCTTCGGCGCTTAACTGATGCTGCGCACAAGCGTACATATTATTTTTGGTTCTCACCCGCTCTAGGCCAAAGTCCTGGACTCGTTGATTGATTGCTTTGAAAAAATCTTCCAATTCGTCAATCAAACTACTACGATCGGTTTTTAGTACCGTAGACATTAGATCGGCAAAGCCAATGTACAATATGCTTACGCTCGGGTAATAGTTGATAAATTCATAATCGGTTTTGTCCAAATCTTTAGCGATTTCTTCTGGCAATATGTATTGTATCAAAGAAGAAGTATGCAAACGAGACGCTTCTTCTTCTAACAATTTGGAGAAGCTGTTGCCTTCGTAAGGGATTTGGCTAAAATCAGCCTCTTCGGTTGCTTTTTGTAGTTGTGCTGGAATGGCCGAAGTAGTGCGCCCTGCCGCCTTTTCTTCCATCTCAATCAACTTAAGTTTGGCTTGCTTTTGAGTAAGTTCACGTTCTACCTTGGAGAGCTGATCCCGAGCTTGCATCACCGATTTTTGCAGTTTGGTTAATTCTTGGCTTCCCTCTCGAGCCTTGCTATTTTCCATCAAAATTTGCTCTTTTTCCTGAGCAAACTTTTCCCTCTCATCTTCAAACCCTTCTTTGGCTCTAATCAATTGCTGACGCATTTCTTCCAACTGGGCACGTTCCATTGCCAACTCATCTGGTGTATTGTCGTTAGCAAGTGGCTTGGAAGGCGATGAAACCACCTCTTCTTTCACTTTTTTCAGTGTTTCCAATACCATCGCCGCGTCTTTCTCCTCAGAGGTAGGCACTCGAGGACGCATTTTCGTATTTTCGGTGGTACTTTGTGCTGTTACTTCGTCTTGTTTTTCCGTTTCGACAGTTGGTCGCAGCGTTTTATCGGCTACTTCGCTTGGTAAGGCTTCTTCAGCAACAGGGTTCACTTTTGACTCTTCTGAGTTCGTCTCCTCTACTTCATTTTTATTTATAGCCTTCGTTTCTTCTTTGGATTGTACATCGTCCTCTCGAGTCACTTCTGGCTTTATTTCTTCTTCGTTGGTAGGGACTGGCTGCTCTTTTTCTACCAATGTAGATACGCCCTGGGTTCCCTTGACCTCATCAGCGATTGCTTCAGAAGGTTTTACTTGTACTGGTTCTTTACTTTCGAGTTCTTTGTTTTCGGTTTTTTTGACCTCGGGTGTTTCACTTTCCGGTTGCGTTTTTTTCTGGTTTAGATCGTCCTGATTTGTTTCTGTCAGGTTGGGGGCTTTGGTTGAATCAGACCAAGCCAACTTTTCCATTTCTTCATGAAGCTGTTGATGTTCATCATCCAACTGCCGACGATCTTCGGCTAAGAGTTGCATTTCTACTTCTAATTGCTGGCGGACTATCTCTAAAGCCTGTCGATCCGCCTCCGTATCTTGCTCTAGCAATTGCTTTTCTTTCAAGGCGACTTCTTTTTCCTTGAATAACTTCATTTTGGCTTCAGCCAGTTCTTGCCTTTCCCGAAGCAACCGCTCCTGATCCTCTAATACTTGCTTGCGAGTAGCGTACAGTTGTTCCTGTTTTTTTTGTAACTCTTCTTGACTGGCTACTACCTCTTGACGAATAGCTTCCATGTCGCTTTGTGAGGTATTCAATACTGCTTTTTCCTGATCTAACCTCGCTTTTACTTCGGCCAATTGCGCTCGTTCACCTTCCACTTCAGCTTGTAAGCGTTTTTGTTCCTCCAGAATGGCGTTTCTATTGCTTTCAACTTTCTGCCTTTCTTCTGCAATGCGGTTTTGTTCTTCTTGTACTTTTTGACGGGCCAGCTCCAACGCGCTTACTTCCTCCGCTTTCTTGGCTTTAGCCTCCTTTTGCCCTGTAATGGCTTGTTGAATGATTTGAATCAATATTGGTTTCTCAATCGGCTTGGGAACAAACCCAGCGATATCGGTCGTGATGATCTCATTGATGGTTTGGGTACGCGCCGGATGAGTAGAGATGACAATAGGAAGGTTTCGAGTAGATTTTTGCTGTTGCAAATAATGGTATACTTCCAGTTCAGAAGCAATAGAGGTTTCCCAATCGAGCAATACCACGTCCAACTCTTTCTTACGAATGATGGTTTGCACCATTTGCGAATTGGTAGCATTCATCACATTGTAGTTGCCTTCTTCTTCCAGATAATCAAAAATGGTATGCAAACTTTTAAAATCCTGGTTTACAACCAGCACATTGTACTTTTCCATGGGCACGCTATAATTGGGTCAATTTGTTGTAACTTTCTTCATCCAAATACAATATGGCTTGTTCCAGAGCACTTTTCCATTTGGTGAGGTTACTGTTACCCTGAGGATCTATTTTATTCAATACGGCCTTGAGGGCACTTGTTTCAAAATATTCAATTCCAGCAAATTCTTTGAGATAAGGAGCCATGGCTTCTTTTTCTTCCTCAGAAAACTCAAGATGATCGATATCGATGTCTACTTCACTCGTGGAAGCCGGTTTCACTCCCAACAAATCGTTGTAGTCTACATCTTCCAATGACTTGGCATCGGGCAAGGTAAAAGTAACGTGTAAGCCTTCATCGGCAGGCAAAACTTCTACTTTTCCTCCGTGTGCTTCTACCGCCATTTGGTTAAATGCCCAGGCAGAGCCCATTGGCCGCGCTTCTTGGGGAGGGAATTTATCAAATACCCGATGTAGTTTATCTTCAGGTACCGAAACGCCGCTGTCTCTAAAAACAACTTCTAACACGTCTTTGTCATCGTGCGTAACAGGTTGCGCGTGGAGGGTAATTTTACCACCTTCCTGGGTGTATTTCAAGGCATTGGCAAAGAAATTCAAAAAGATGCGCTCTATTACCTCATAATCAAAGGTAGCATAAAAGAAAGGCTTGATTTGATTGTCTACTATCAATCCTTTTTCTTTGACCAGGTCTGACACCTTGTCTAATGCACTGCGCGAAACCTTGTAGATAGAATGATTTTCTTGATGCAAAATGACCGATCCCGAATCATTATTTGACTGCACTTGCGCTACATTGTCCATCAAGTTCATCACTTGCATCCCCGACTGATGCACCATCACCCGGTTGATGTCTTCGTTGGCCTCGGGTATGGTCAAATCTACAATATTTTTTATCGGAGGAGCTACATCTTCTTTGAGTACCTTAGACAAACCTTCCTTCTCAATGGTTACCTCATCCAATTTTATTTTGGTTTCATCCAACTCATTGGCTTGTTTTTGCAAAGTAGCTTTTTGCTCGTTGATCTCTCGTTGTTGCGAGTTGATACGATTGACTGATTTGTTTTTGTGGTACTCTATCTCTTTTTCGGCTTTCTTCTTGACTTGTCGCTTGCGATATAGCAAAAACAAAACAATCAGCAAGGCCAATAATGCAAGCCCCAGTAGCCACCAAAGCCGCTGGCTTTTTTCAGCTTCTACTTGGGCTTTTTCCTTAGTAAGGGTAGTGATTTTTTCAGATTTAGAACTTGTATCCTTTTTTAGTTCAGTAATCAATTTGTCTTTTTGTTGTAAACGGAGCGCATCCTCTTGGTTGAGCAATTCGGCTCGTTTTTTCGCCGCTTCCAGTACGCCAATGCGTTTGGTTTTTACTAAATTATCGATTGCCAAACGGCGTTTTTGAATTTGAAGCAAACGAATGCGCTGACTCTCGGGCAAGGGAGGGTTATTGTTGTTTCGGTTGGGGCCGGGCACATTTCGAGTAATGGTTTTGGTAATGTATTTCGGCACATACACTGTTTTTACCTTGGTATTTTTAGGGTTGTTTTTTACCGCCTCGAGTCGTTTTTTGTAAGTTTGGTACAGTTGGCGATACTGACGAGCCTCTTTTAGTTTCCCTTCGTCCTGGCGGGTTTCGGCCAATGTACCGTAGCTGTCCACAATTCCTTCCAACGCATTGACCAAACGTTGTCCATCAAACTGGTCGTTGTAATCTTTGGCCACCACGTAAGACTGAAAAAGATACTCTAGTGCCTTTTCATCGTCTTTTTTGAATCGTTGATACACCAAGCCTACATTTTTCAAGTTTTCAGTCAAGCCAATCTTGTCTCCGGCTTTATCGCGTATCTTCAGCTCATTTTCGTAATGTTCAATGGCCTTGTCATATTCTCTTTTTTTCTTTTGGTAATCCCCCATCGCCCGATAAATGTCGGCTTCTTGAAAGAGGTTTTTGACCGAATCTGCGGGTGCTTCTAAAGCTTTTTGATAAGCATTGAGCGCTTGGTCGTCATCCTTGATCGCATAATAATTTCCTTGATTTTGGTAGGCAGTGGCAATACCGGGCCCGTAATTTTCGTCTTGCGAAACTTTGAGTGCCTGGTCAATGTAATCTTGAGCTTTGTCTGGGTTTTCTTCAATATACACCGCCGCCAAGGCATTGAGCACGTCGGCTTCGCCTGATTTATTTTTAAGCTTTTGGTATCCATTCAAGGCTTGCTGTAGATATACCGGAGCACGATTGAAGTTTTTAAGACGGAAATAGGCGTTTCCTATGTTTTTTTGACTTCGGGCAGTCGCCAAAGTATCACCCAGTTTTTTGGCTACGGTAAAAGCTTGGCGAGCAAAATCAAGTGATTTGAACCCATCGGTATATTGATAGTCCTCGGCCAGCTCATTGAGTATTTTCACCCTTTGGGTATCGGCTTTTGCTCCCAACAGAGCATTTTGGTTGGTAATAATTCTGTAGGAACGGTCTTGTTGGGCATAGCTCGTTTGTTGTGCAAGCCCACCAAATATTATTGCTACACTCATCCAAAAACACCGTAAACATTTCCACTCTAAGCGCATAATACCTTTGATTATTTTCTAATTTTGTAAATGGGAACTATGCCTAAATTAATTGCTTTCATATTATTGCTTTGTGATTAATCTTGTTCCCGCTAGAGACAATTCGAATTCAAAGTAAATAATGAATTTTAAAAATACTACCATCTTAGCGATGTTTTTTTGCTCGCTTGTACCTTTTATATTATTAAATAACTTTTACCCCTTTTGGCGTTTTGGAATGTTTGCCGAACCAGTCAAAAGTCAGTTACAAATCGAGAAATTTAAAATCTATCGTTTTTCTTCTTCCAAGCCTCTTCGATACTTTTCGCCTGAGAGGATTGGATTTGACGAAAACCAATTTCTTTACCTTGCTCGCAATCACTATTACAAAAGTCAGACTACTTTTTTTCTGACCGAGGTTGCAAACCTATATTATAAAAAATATGCCTACGATTCTGCCAAAAAAATCAGCCCTACGAAACAAAACCGAGAAACTTGGAAACTCTACCGAATTGTAGTTACCCAGCCTATCCGACAAATTAGCCAAACTCAAAAAGACAGTACTCTAGTTGCAACAATAAAATGTGATGGTTTTGAGTAAACGAACGTTTTTGATATCTCTGACACTGATGTGTCTGGCCACTGTACTATTGGGCTATTGGTGGGAATGGCGCACCTGGGTAATGTTGGCTTATGAACACAAGGCACCGGCTTGGTTTCAGTCATTGATCCAAACGGTGTACCCTCGTTTTGGGGTAGAAAAACAACGCTTTCCGCTGGATTTTTTCTTAAAAAAAGCCGATCAAGTCATGTTACGTCTGGCTCTGGTCAGCAGCATTGGGTTGCTTTTCTTTTGGTTGCGACAAACCAAGCCGGCAATTCGTCAAAAAATAAGTCATTATTGGGATGCCACCACTTCTCGTCGCAACATTGGGCTTCAGTTGCAGTTTTTTGCCGGGTTGATGCTTTTATTTACCTGGGATTGGTATTTTTATTTGAAAAACCTGGAGCAAGCTCGAGCTTTCTACGCCCCCATTTTGCTTTATCGGTTGTTACACCTCCCCTTTCCTACCCCAGACTGGTTACTTTGCTTTTGGATCTTATTTTGGTTGGCTAATTTGGCGCTATTGGCCAAGTTCAAGGTGTTTTGGAGCAGTTTTATCAGTGTATTTTTCTTTGTTTTGCTACAGGGCTACATGCATTGTTTTCACAAACTAGATCATACCTATGCCACTCTTACTTACGTGGCTTTGCTAATCCCCCTCATGGCTTGGTACTACCCAAAAAGTAGTCGGCAAAGCAGCCAAACCCTGGTAAGTTGGCCCTGGAGGTTGGCCCAAATAATGATTGCCCTGGTATATTTGCAAGCTGCGGTAGAAAAACTACTCATTGGAGGGTTTACCTGGCTTTATCCACAAAACTTTCGCGCTTACCTTTACATGCACCCTACTACATTGGGTGAGTGGCTGTCGCAAAGTGATTTTTGGTGCATTGCGTTGCCACTGGGAGCCCTCCTATTCCAAATAGCCTTTGTCAGCATTGTGTTTTTTCCACGTTTCAAATGGTTTTTCTTGTTAGCTGGTCTTGTTTTTCACTTGAGTACTTTTTTACTTTTAGGAATTGGTTGGTATTACTCTCCCTGGATGTTGGTGTATCTGTTTTTGATAGATTGGACACCCAAAAATCAACAAAATGTCTAACAAAGAGGATGGTTCTTTTCAACAAAATTTTTATTTGTATATATTTAACCTCCTAAAGTTACCCCATTATTTAAGATGACTCATAGTAAAAGTGTAATTGCCTGCTTTTTTTTCTTGATATGTTGGATGCCTGGTTGCCACTCCGTAAGGCTGAGTAGGTCACGCCAAAACACCTTGAATCGTTACGTATGGAAAACGCAGCAAAACCTCCACAAAACGGCTCATCTGAAATCTTTAGTAGACAATCGAATCCGGCTGAATCCGCATAGTGCAGCCCGAGATTTTTACCCCGTACTCGATAATGTCAGCAAAAAATTAGACAAAATTCACCAAAAACTTCGAACTCAACTCATCCGCCGAGAGGCCTTGCCACTGAACGAAATACGCAAAATTCGCCGTGCCTTGAAGCACACCCAGCGTTTTTTGTCGCAAACCAATCAGCATATATTGAATGGTACCGAACAGATTTTAGAGTCAGATGTGCTTTTCGAAGTAGGTAGTGCCCAGCTCAAAGTGGCGGGGGTAGTTTCTTTGA
>CALDJV010001234.1 GCA_937899305.1 uncultured Cytophagaceae bacterium | reverse complement strand
CCCAATATCCACTGGATATTGTCCTGCTGTAGAAAAAAATGAAAGGCTTAATAAATTCTAGTTGTTCATATATTAACCTGAACTTCGCAACTGGTATTTATTAGAAGTAAACAAATTTTTGACCTGCGAAGGGTCAGTTTATAATTAACCATTTACATTTATGGCCACCGACTACGAATGCATTTTGTACCAGGTAAATGAAGGTACTTGTACCATTACCTTGAACCGTCCTCAAGTATACAATGCACTGAACAATCAAATTTCGAAAGAATTGGTACTGGCGCTTACCACTGCTGAGCAAGATAGTGAGGTGCGGGTCATTGTGTTGACTGGTGCGGGAAAAGGGTTTTGTACTGGACACGACCTCAAGGCGCCCGAGAATATGCAGGGACGATCTTCTTCTGAAATCATTAATCAAAATTATAAACCCATCATTGAGAAGCTACGCCATTTGGCCAAACCAGTCATTTGTCGTTTGAATGGAGTGGCCGCTGGAGCGGGATGTTCGCTTGCCTTGGCTTGCGACATGATCATTGCCAGTGAAGAAGCCAGCCTGATTCATATTTTTGTCAATATTGGATTGGTGATGGATGCTGGAGCTTCTTACTTTCTTACTCAAATGTTGCCTCGTAACATTGCTTTCGAGTTGGCCACCAAGGGTACGCCATTGACCGCTAAAGAAGCGGAGAAGTGGGGGATTGTCAACAAAGCAGTTCCTGCTGACCAACTAGATGATGCATTGGCTGCTGAGCTGGAATATTTTGCCAAGGCACCTACCAAATCTATCGGGATGATGAAGCGAATGCTCGAGCAGGCTTACAACTCTAATCTTTCGGATATGATAGAAACCGAAGCCAACCTTCAGGACTTGGCCCAAAAGACCAAAGACCACACCGAAGGCATTATGGCTTTTGTGCAAAAGCGTAAGCCAGCGTTTAAGGGAAAATAAGAATATTTATTAACATAATATCAAGTTACAGCCGCACCTGCAATTACCCTTTCGGCTTGTAAAAGATGCCGTTCGTTGTGATAAATGACAAAGCGTAAGGTATCGCCCAAGCGCAACTTGATCCATTTGGTAAGGCTAATGCTGGTTTTGGTTTTGGTGAGGTTTACTTGTCGGGCATTGTTCAAAAGCACCAGCATTTGTTCTTGCTGCTGGATAAATTTATCAATTACCTGCGCATCCAGCGTACTTCCCAAAGGATTGACCGATTGACCTGTTTTCATCTTATTCAGCTCGGCTTTGGGTTTGATAAGATTTACAAAATAATTACCTATACGCCCACTCTGGAATTGCGGAGATGATTGGTGACGTGTGGTGACGATGCGTCGCTTGATTTCGGGTAGGTAAAAGTCCCCGTACATATTCAAATGTTCCAGGCATTCTAAGATACTCCAGCTTTGGGGTTCGTTACGGTGGTTGAGTTGTTCCACATCCATTGCTTTGAACGCTTGCACTCGATTCAAGTGATCTTTGGTATACTCAATCAACTCATTGATTAATTTTTCTGATTTCATCTGTTATTGGTTTGAGGTTACTAAACACAAAATTGAAGTGAAATCGGTACTTTTCTATTGATTGAAATCAAGATTTTTTTAGGCGTGACAAAGTTTCGGGAGTCATTCGCAGATAAGCCGCAATGTATTTGTGAGGAATTTCCTGAAAAAGCTGAGGACTACGCTTGAGTACCCGCTTGTAGCGTTCCAGAGGAGAACTCATCAAAATGTCTTGTTCCCGTTCCAGCAAATCTACCACCAACGCACCCAAAAGCGCATTCCAAAGCTGAAGGTGCTCAGGTTGATGTTGAATAAATTGGTCGAAGGCAGATTTAGAAATGACTTTGAGCTGGGTTTTTTTCAAGGCCTGAATGTAATACAAGGAGGGTTGTTGCGTAATAAAACTATCGAGAGCCGCGATAAAGCTACCTTGGTAACCAAAACGAATGGTGTGTTCTTCGTAATCGCTGATGGTGTACATGCGTAAACTGCCCGATACCACATAATACAAATTGGTATCGATGCTGCCACTTACTTTGAGAAAATGATTGCGCTCGAGGGTGACTTCGTCGTCCCACAGGGCGAGTACTTCTATTTTCTTCTGTAGAATATCGATGGTTTTCATTTTGTAAGCATTATTCCAGCGTGGTACGGCGCCCTTGAGTAATTTCTTGTAAAAAAGCCTTGATTTTTTCGGCTACTTGAACGGAGGGGGTGTTTACGGTGACTTCAATATGATAACTGGTAGGCAGTTCGGCGTGCGATGGAAATAATATGACGATAAAAGGACTTTTGAGTTTGCGCTTGATCTGAATGCGAAAGTCATCGGCCCAGTACTCAATGATCAACGTTGCGGATATAAAACTATTGGGTTTGACTACCTTGCGTTGAACCTTGTCGGTAAGTTCTTGGCAAAAAAACCATGATTTGGTAGGAATGTCAGTGAGCATAGAGGTCATCAGAGTAGAGGTTTCAGCCGGAGTTGCTTCCAGGAAGTTACCTTTTTTTAATTGTTTATAGCTGAGCAATGTGCCTTTGTATTTGCTTGAAGAAGTGAAGGTAAATTGATTCATCATGCATCGTTTTACAAGTGGAGTGTTATTGAGTGATTGAATTTAAATAATTCTGAGCACCTGTTAAATTCCCGGAGTGCTTGTTCAAAAATTCCAAATAAGTAACTGATTTTTTATCATCTCATAGTTGAATTGCATCATAACTTCAACCGCTTCACCAATGTACTAATGGTTAAGCCTTGTACGACAATAGAAAATACCACGATGATATAAGTCATGGTGACAATGAGGTCTTTGCTCATGGCATTGTTCAATGAAAGTGCCAGGGCTACTGAGATGCCTCCTCGCAAACCACCCCAAATCAAAATGGCCATACTTTTAGACGGAGCATGTTTTCGTAAAGAGGTGAGAGGAAGGGGTAAGGCCACCGAGATAGTACGGGCAACCAATACAATGACAATGCCTATCAAACCTGCCAGAATATAGTTGGTTTTCACCTCCCGGAATACGTTGATGATTTCGGCTCCAATGAGTAAAAATAGCACCGCGTTGAGTACTTCATCTACATTTTCCCAAAAAATGTTCACATGCTCGACATCTTCTTTATCCAAGGTATTTCTCTCAGTTTTTGCACTCATGACCAAGCCCGCCATGACCATTGCTAAAGGCCCCGAAATGTGCATCATTTCTGAAGAAAGGTATCCCCCCATGACTACAGCCAACGTAATGAGGACATCAATTTTATCGTCTTGGGTAGCCTTCATCAATTGAAATCCGATCCAACCCAGCACAAAACCCCAGCACCCTCCTCCAATGGCTTCCCTGACAAATAAGACGGCCACGTCGGTGAGCGCAACTTGATCTACTCCCTTTTCGGCAATGTTTAAAATGGTAATGAAAACAACCACGGCCACCCCATCATTCAATAGAGATTCACCTGCAATGTCAGTTTCGAGATTTTTAGGTACTTGAGATGCTTTCAGAATGGCCAATACTGCAATGGGGTCGGTAGGAGAGATAAGGGCACCAAAAAGTAAGCAATGGATAAAATTGATATGAATACCTATGACCGGAAGGAGGAGGTAAGTGAGGGCACCCACGACAAAGGTAGAGATCAATACCCCTAAAGTGGCAAAAATCAATACTGGCCACCCTTCGCGGGTAAGCATACGTGTATTGGTATGAAAAGCCCCGGCAAAAATTAAAAAACTGAGCATGACTCCCATCAATAATTCAGGAAAATCGAGGGCCTCTACAGCCTCACAAACAGGTGCTATCGTAGCTGGATAAATGGCACTAAGGGCGATCATAGCCAACGAAATTACCAAGGCAATGAGGAGCACCCCAATGGTGCTGGGTAATTTGATAAACTTTTTGTTTATGATACTAAACAAGGTAGTGATTACGATCAGGACCGTAAAAGCATTGAATAGATTTACTTCCATAAGTGTATATTAATTCGCCGATTCGACGTGCCAAATGGAGAGTAGTAAATTGGAATCCTAATTTTGAATACAATACAGTGTACTGAGGAGTTGATTCGACTACTCTCTGGTAAATCAATGAATCTTATTCCCTTTTAGTTCCTAGCAGGCTAATAAATTATTTTGATATTACCCAACCAAAAACTACCCAATACATTGACTTCCAGTTGGATATCGGCAGGTACTGGTTTTTTGCTTTTACCAGTGAGGCGTTTAATCCAGCTTCGTTGTTTGTCTTGTATTTTAAAAGTACCTCCCATCATTTGTACATTTTGATGAATGGTAGCGCCACGAGGGAGCAAGATTTTGATATTGCCCAAGGCCCCCGAAACCTGCAGGTTTATCTTCTTGCCATCCAGCAGCTCGTTTCGCAAATCAATGTCAGTATTGCCCATGAAGTTTTCTATGTGTAGGGTAATGGGGGTTTCAGGTACTTTACTGACTCTAAAATCTAATTTTTGATTCCCCATAAAAGCCGAGACTCTTGATATGGCATTGCTAAATTCAGGCATAATGCGGTAATCATTCCCCATGACTACCTTTAATTTGTTGACTTGAGTAGGAACAGGCAAGTTTTGTTCAGAAGAAGGTGTCAAGGTGTCATTGGCTGGGAAAATTCGGTTTCTGATCTCTGCCGGAAAATCAAACAACACTACTTGCAAAGCTTCATTAGAGCTTGCCTTTACAGCTTCGTCCAATCTTTTTTCAAATTCGGCCTCTTCCAGGTTTTCATTGGCGTAAGCTTCCTTAAGTACTTCTATTACTTCATCTCGTTTTTTGGGTAATCCGTAGGTGGTAGGGGTTTGACTCATGGGTATTTTCAAGATTTTTTAAAGTATGCTTTTAAATTAGGAAAAATTGCTTTGATGAGCACCATTTATTCCAAATTACCTGAGTCGTTTACATTTTTATCTTTTCTATGGTTTTCAAACGTTTCTACTCCTGCTTTTAGTAAGCTTATCATGCCGATGGCCAATACAAACGTACCCAGCGATATTTCTTTGATTTTGGTATTGGAGGTGATGAAATAACCATAAATGGCCAATGTTAGCAGGAAAACAATGGTGCAGCAGATCATAATAATAAATGCTTTCCCTTTTTTGGGGCTTTCCCATACTTTTTTTGAAAGCTTGTTCTGGGTTTTGGTAGTATCCTGTAGAGTGGAAAAACTAACCCCCAAGCCAAAAAATAGCAGGGTTTTATTGACTGCAGCAAAGAAGAGGTCTACATTTTTAGCCATATTTTCTATTCCTTGGATATAGGGAGTCATGGCAAAATATAGCCCAATGGCCATGAGCGGATATTGGATGTAACTAATAAGGTGGAAAAAACGGGTAAAACTCATGAAGTTTCAATTTTGATATACTTGCCTTCTCAATATACAACTCAATTGAATGAATCGAACATTTTTTGCACAAAAGCTGTAATGATCGAAGTGTTGTCTTTTTCACTGTAGGTATGTACGTTGCCTAAATATTGCATACCTAAATACTGGGCTGATTCCGAAAAAGGCAGCCAAAAGGCATCTCCTAAATCACTGCCTCCTGATGAGCTAATGGCCGCCATTTTCTTCCCCCTTAGTTGACGCCCCAGTGGTTTTTCTATGGTCAGTAAGTCGGTAATGCGATCAAAGAACATCTTCATCAACCCACTCATCGAATACCAATAAACCGGGGTAGCCATTATAAAAGTATCGTAGT
>CALDJV010001233.1 GCA_937899305.1 uncultured Cytophagaceae bacterium | reverse complement strand
CGGACGCTTGCGCTAGATAAGTAGTACATAAGTATTTAATCAATACGTACTTGATCACAAGCGGACACTTGCGCTAGATAAGTAGTACATAAGTATTTAATCAATACGTACTTGACCACAAGCGGACGCTTGCGCTAGATAAGTAGTACATAAGTATTTAATCAATACGTACTTGATTACAAGCGGACGCTTGCGCTAGATAAGGGTGTTATGTAATGCCCCCACTATGGCAAGATTTGATACATCACAACCAATTGCCCCTCCACTTTCAAAAACAGGTTTAAATCTGGATAATAGGAAACCTGGGTCAATGTCTCATCCTGCCATAGTTTGTCTCCCTCTAATGACCATACCACTACTCCACTCTGCTTGGTACAAGCAATGAAGGCTTGCAAATCTTGATTAAAGTAAAGTTGGGCGTTTACCAAGTCTACTCCGGCAATTTTAATTTTTCTTTCCAAGGATGGCTCCTGGCCAGTAATATTATAAAAATGTATTTCCTGGGGCGTCTCCTCAGTGACTCCTTCATCTCCTTCTGCGTGCGGATCGTAAGTTACTGCCACGGTAGCATTATCTACCCAACAAGTGGCCCTGCTGCAATGCTCCCAACCACCAAGGGCTTTCTCTGAGATGCGATTACTTTGGATAAAGTGGTTAACGTCATATACTGTGTATGCATCATAAGAACCCCATACCCAGCCTGCACTCAAAAAATGCTTTTGATCAGGGGCCATGGTCAACTTGCCAAAAAAATAGTCATAAGGAATAGGCCAAGGAGAATCATCGTATGCCTCATATTCTTTGCGATACTCAAGATGTCTTTCCTCAGCACCTTCTTCTATCAACGACTTGGCCGCAGTGAGAATTTGTCGGGTATCCAAGTTCATGATTTGAACGTGGTTCCAATCTTCGCCGTAGATCAAGTGAGGTACTGCTGCTTCATTTCTAAACAAAGCTATAGGGTAACAAGAAACCTCAACGCAATAGTCTCCCCTCCATAAATGCAGGGCCTCATACTTACCAGGGTAATGCACGTAGCCGTGCCTTTTATAATCATTTACAATGACCACAATGGAGTCTAATGTATAAATGGTAGCAGGAGCCTCAAGATCAAACGCTCCTTTTACTGAAAACAATGGTTCCCAAGTATGGGTATTGATGTTGTAACGGGTAACAGCGCCCGAACTCATCAACATCACCAATTCGTTGGAAGTAGCAATGGCAGCAGTCTTGATGCTTTCTTCAATATTTAAGGTAAAATCTTGTACTTTAATCAATTTCATTGGTCTTGATGGGTCCTGATGGGTATTGCGTTTTTTTAGTAACGCGTTCGTAATAACTGTCCGATTTAGTTTTATCCCTCTTCGCTACACTTCGTTCCTTTTATTGCCCGTAGCCCTGCTACGAGCGCAAAAAGCGCCTTGTTTAGCTTTGAGTAATTTCACTAAAATCTCGACACTTATTTTGAAAGCGTTACTTAACGAAGGCCTTTTCTGGCAAAAGATAAAAGGAATTATATCCATGAAACAACCCTGAATATCGAAGTATTGATGTCGACATTCAGGGTTCTTTGAATAATGCACTTTGCTTTCTTCAAGCGTTATTTCTTTGGATTCAAAATCAGCAGTGGCTTCAAAGCTTTGTTGATAGAGTCTCGAGAATACATATTCATGCGTCTGAATCGCCCAGTGTTGAATAGTTCAGTTTGGTCGCTGTAAAATGGACTCATAAAGTTTCCTGACTGGCCAGTAGGCAATACACTCACTGATTTACCTACGTTGCCAAAGTCTACAATCAACCGCATGGCAGGACCACTTTTTACCTTGAATTTTTTGGCTTTAGCATCTAGCTTAAATGCCAGGTTATTGATTACTTCGTGGCCCCCCATTACTCCATTGGGTCCTACGTTAAACAACCTTCTCAATATCGATCCTCCTTTCTCGAGCGCATGCCCATGCTCTAGGGTATGCACCTCTTTCCATTGCCAGTTTTCAATCTTTTTGCCCAGCTGCGCCTCATAATCTTTGATGGTTTGCAACAAGGATGCTCTGAAAATATCAGCGCGGGTTTCTCTCTGGGTAAGCGTACTGATATTGTCCCACCAAAGCGAGTTTTTATTCTTTATCAGGGCAGGGATAGAACGTCGCATCACAAACAAATCCATGAAGGTATCAAAGTTTTGAGCGCCCATTTCATCTTCACAAGTTTTTTGTAAGATATGAGCCAATAACTTGTAGTAAATGGTTGCTCCAATGCTTCCTAGATTATGTCCTCCCTTCCATTCTTTAAGTTTTTGAATTACCTGTTGGGCCTTTTGGTTGCCCTTGAGGGTGGGGTCGGCTTCCAAAACCTTTACCAGTTCTTGGGCTACCTGGGGATATACTACCGAGGTGCCATCGGTAATCATCCCTTGCATACGGCTCATATTCCAGCGACTGGTACGAGTAAGCCAACTATAGATACGCCCTGCTCTAAAATCAGGCACATAATACCCTGGATAATACAGGCCATTACTCATTTTATCGGGTTGGTTGTTGGCCGAATATACAAAACCACTTTCCGGATTGACTGACTTGGGGTTCTCGGCAAAGGTGTAATACCCCAAAGGTTCGTCCTTACCACTGGCTCCATCCATAAAGAATTTGGAATGGATATCAGGACGACGCTTGATGAGTTTCGAAACTGCCCACCAGGCAATGTTTCCTTCCCGGTCGCCATACATGAGGTTCAGCCCTGGTGAGTGAATCAATGCCGCGGCTTCGGCTACCTCACCCATGCTTTTGCTATGGGCCATCTTAAACAAAGCTTCCAACGAACGATTGTTGAACTTGGTCATTACCCAGTAAATAGATACCGGGGTAACTGGCTTAACGATCACCTTGGGTTTATCAGTACCTTTTTTGGCCGTAGAATCCGTATTTTTTTCCTCTTTTTTCTTTTTCTTCTTTTTGCCCAGTGCCTTCAGTTTGGGCACCTTGAATTTGGGCTTTTTGGCTTTTCCGCCTTTGCCTTCTTTTTTATCCTTGTCCTTCTTTTCTTTTTTCTTGGGTTCTTTTTTAGGTGTTTTTGGTTTGGGTTTGAGGCCTTTTAAAACATCTTGAATCAAGGGTCCATGGCGACTGGTTTTTACTCTAAACCGAACATTGTCACCCCCCTTTACTTTGATTACTTCTTGACGAACATCCAAGTCTTGCCAATGGTCATCTACCCACACTTGATTGTTATTTTGAGGGTTGGGCTTTTCTACATAAAAATCAATGTCATCATTCTCAAGCATGGTAAGTCCCCAGGCTCGATCACGGGTATGCCCCACCACTCCAAAAGGAATACCGGCCAAATGATTGCCATAAAAACTAAAGCCTGGATACTCGATATGAGCTTCAAACCATACCGATGGTTGTGCGTAAGTAATATGAGTATCGTTGGAAAGCATGACTTGTCCACTTTGGGTGTTTTTACCACTAACTACCCAACCATTGCTCCCAAACCATACTGGAACGGGCATTTTTTGCACAATATTATGAATTGCGTGGGCAATGTCTCCCGTATTGACCTCACTATTGGCCTTGGGATAGTTTACCGGGATTTTCACATAATCATCGGCGGTGTTGATGCGAAGGTCTTTTAGGTAGTCTTTGCCCAGTGTTTTGTTCAATTCGGTAAGTAAGGGGTCGGTACGATGCCCAGTCGCAAAACTAAAACCCATATACCCCATAATATGGAACATATTTTCAATGGTCAGTTTTTCTTTCTTTACTCCCAATATTGTATACTCTACTGGCGTTTTTCCTTTTTCAATAAAGTTATTGAATCCATTCATATAAGCTACTGCGGCATTATAAAATGGTTTTCCTTTGTGTTGTTCAAAAGCCTTGGCCGAGGCCTTTGCGTGTTGGTCTAGTCCCAAGGTGCGCAAAAAACGATCATTCTCAATGGTTTTTTCGCCAAAAAACTCTGACAAACGACCACTTCCAATTCTACGCATCAAATCCATTTGAAACAAACGATCTTGTGCGTGTACATAGCCCAATGCAAAATAAGCATCTTGCATATTTTCAGCGCTAATGTGTGGTACTCCATGGGCATCAAAATATACCTTGGCAGTGTTTTTCAAGCCGTTCAAAGCTACTTTACCCTTGTATCGAGGCTTGGTAGATTGCAAGTAAAAATAAGCCGCCCCTACCGCCAACATTACCAAAATCAAAAGAGTCAATAATCCTCGGACAAACCACTTCATATTATTTGTATTATAAATTGTTTCAAGATGAGTCTTAGTGCTTTGTAAACAAAATATCTTACGATTTACTTAATTTACAGAGTACTTAGTAAAATGGTGCTAAAATAAATTTCAAGTTGTCACTCTATTTTCATACCATTTGCAAGCTACTCTAAAAAGAGTGTGAAAGCTACGGATTTATTTGTAAAATGTCACAGGTATTGGTTTAAAAGTGCTCAAGACACTTCCTAAAAAAAATCATTTCACCTTTAACTTTAACAAAGAGCTGCCTCGCTTGATGTCCCATTCATTGGTCAATTGACGACGCATCTTGCCTTTGTTATACAAAGTCACCTGGTCTTGGTAAAAAATACTCTTGGGGTTTCCTGAATTACCCAATGGCAACACCCCAAAACTACGCCGAGACCGACTATAAAAGTCTATCACCATTCTCTGCGATGGTTGATCGGTCACTTGATACAGCTTGGCGTTTGACAACGAAAAACCAAATTTATTAATGACATCCATTCCCCCACCCGTTTCAAAAGGCCCTACCGTAAATGCCTTATCTTGGGTATAATTCAGGTAAGTAATTTGATGTACCTTTCCCCAGCGCCAATCCTGGGTATTGGGATATTGTTTGGTCAATTCTCGTACCGCATCATCAAATGATTGGGCAAAAATTTGTTGTCGGCTTTCTGATCCTTCATTGGTGTTGACATTATTCCACCAAATAGACGCTTCTTTGAAAAACAATTTAGGGTAGGTTCGTGATATTATTTCATTCATAAATCCTCCCTTGGGCAACATTTCGCCAAAAAGTTGTTCTCCTAGCTCATCGGCCATCGTATTTTTAATCAAGTAATACAGTAGCTTGGCAAATACCACAGGAGCCTTTGCTTTGGTTGAATGTTTGCCCTTCCAATCTCTCAGTAACTGAGCAGCATAGGCATGGTTAGGTGTTTTAAACAGAGCAGGATCATTTTTCAGTACTTTTAGCACTTCTTTACTTATTTTCACAAACAATGGAGAAGTATCGTCCATCATGAGGTCTTGCATATCTACGTAGTTCCACTTTTTATTGGTACCAAACAAGTCCATCAACCGCTGTTGTCTTACCCCAGCCACGTAGTTGCCAGGATAAAGCTGCCCGTCCACTTTGTCGGCTTGGTTGTTGGCAGTGGATACAAACCCACTTGGAGGATTGATTGCGCGAGGATTTTGAGCAAAGTCATAATAACCCAATGGCTCATTGCTTGTTTTGCTACCATCCATAATCATTTTTGAATCTACCCCCGGTTTTCTTTTGAGTAACTTGGCACAGGCCCACCAGGCAATGTTACCCTCCTGATCGCCATACATTACGTTCAAGCTAGGTGCCTTTAACTGACTTACCGCTTTTTCGGCTTCCTGTATATTTTTGGCAATGCTTAATTCATAAAAGCTTTTGTACATGGAGTTAGGAAACTTATCAAATACCCAGT
>CALDJV010001232.1 GCA_937899305.1 uncultured Cytophagaceae bacterium | reverse complement strand
CCAACTATTTTTAGAAACCAAAACTTTATATATTTGATGCCGAGTGATAACTAAGAAGAATTGATAAACCTAAACCAACTGACATGATTATTAGTGAGACTTTGATTTACACCGATGCTGATGGAAACGAATTCGAAGGAACCATTAGCTGGGATGATAGTTCAGAGGAGCTACGCCCTGGGGTATTGGTAGTGCATACTTTTAAAGGGCAAGGAGAATTTGAAAATAACAAGGCAATGGAAATAGCCAAGTTGGGTTATGTAGGCTTGGCAGTAGATATGTATGGTAAAGGTCGAAGAGCCACGGTAAAAGAGGAAGCCGACGCGCTGATGCACGAATTGACCCGCGATCGTCCGCTATTATTAAAGAGAATTCTACTGGCACTCGAGCAACTCCAGAAACACCCTCTAGTCAATACCGCCAATACAGGAGCCATTGGTTTTTGCTTTGGTGGAAAAACGGTACTCGATTTGGCCCGTTCCAGTACCGATGTCAAAGGAGTGGTGAGTTTTCACGGAGTATACGATCAGCCTGATATATTGTATAGTGAACCCATCAAAGCATCTGTTTTGGTATTGCATGGCTGGGAAGATCCCCTCGCTACCCCAGAACAAACCGTAGCCTTGGCTCAAGAACTGACCGATCGCCGAGCCGATTGGCAAATTCTGGCTTTTGGTAATACAGGCCATGCTTTTACCAATCCAATGGCTAAAATGCACGAAGAAGGCATGTTTTATCAGTCTGATGCTGATCGGAGAGCCTGGAAAGCAATGGTGAACTTTTTTGAAGAAAAATTTAATTCCTAAAACCATTGCAAATCATCAGTTACATTGGAATTGGCATTTTGGGCATGTTTGTGTTTTTTATCATCAATAAAAAGCACAAACAGCTCAATGATTATATTTTGATATTATTGAATGGTTGTTTGGCATTCCTGTTATTTTCTCATGTATGGATGGCCCAGTCTATCAATACAGTCAGTTTTATTTCACAAAACATCGTAAATTTTACCGTCATCCCTACTTTTTTGTTGTATGGGTTGCTCTCGGTATCCCGCACCCAAGTCATTCGTAAACAATGGTGGTGGATCATAGCCGATACGATTGCATTTGTCCTCTTCATTACTCTAGACTTTACCATTTTCAACCAATATACCACACAGGACCTGGAAACACTTTACCGTACTCCTCCTTTGGTCTATCACCTTTTTTACAAAGGGCATTTTCTATTTGTAATCATATCCTTGATTTGGTTTTTAAAAAAGATAGGCCGCTATCAACAACAAATCAAAAATCAATATTCATTCATAGATCCTATTCAGTTGGATTGGCTCAAATGGGTAGCCCGGATTTATTTGGTAAACCACGCTCTTTTTTTGGTCATATTTCTGCTATACAATTTCAACATTTTGTTTATTAACAATATAGAAATTATCTACCAATTCCTCAATGGTTTCATTGCCATTGCTACATTTTACACCAGCTATCGCGGTATCAAGCATTATAATGCGACCGAATTTTATCAGTTGCAACAAAAACTTCCGACGCCCACCCAAACCAATGCAGTAGTACCTCAAAAAACGACTCCCCCAGAAGATACACTCAATAAAAAATACCAGACCTCTTCGCTCACTGAACAAGCAATGCAACCGCTCTACCAAGCCTTGATCCAATTGTTAGAGGAAGAGCAAATATACCTGGAACCTAAATTACAACTCCTGGAAGTTGCGCAACAACTCGAGGTCACTACCCATATTTTGTCTCAAACCATCAATACCCAGACTCAAAAAACGTTCTACCACTTGATCAATGGTTACCGGGTAGCCCATCTCAAAAAATTATTGCAAGACAAAACTCAGGAGAAATTCACCATATTGGCCCTGGGTCTGGAAAGCGGCTTTAATTCCAAAGCTTCTTTGAATCGTATCTTTAAACAACACACTGGACAAACTCCTCGTGAGTATCAAAAGACGCATACGCAAGAAAGGCTCAACTCCTAAAAAAGGCCTCACTTGATCATTTGAGGCGCTTGATTGCTCCAAGTCTCCCACCTTTGCATCATCAATCATCAAAAAAACGCAGACACGATGCAAAAAACGCTTTTATCAATTTTCGCTTTGATTATCTTTCTAAATCAGGTTGGACAAGCTCAGTCTCCCACCTTGACTAATCGAGTAAACGTACTCTTTGGACTCAACCAACCTTTGGCCAATGGCTTCAATGTAGAAGGCAATCTATTTTATAAAAGGTTTGCCTTTGATTATTCTCACGGGGTGTCACTGAATTTTTCCAATCAAATGTTGGCGGGTCAAGAAAAAACCCAGCAATTGGCCGTTCATATCCCTTATACTACCGGATTCGGAGTGGGATATCGCTTCAACGAATGGTTTAACTTGAGAGCCGAACCCAAGTGGCACCGCTTTGAGCTTTACTATGAGGGGGATGCACAAACGATTGATAACCGAATTGTGGCCTACAATACTTTTTCTTTAGGCATTGGAGCCTACTTCAATTGGCAGCCTTTCAAAAAACAACGTAATTTTTTGAAGGGAATCATGGTAGCCCCCAGCATACGTTATTGGCCTCGTTTGTCTACCAATCTGCCAGATGGTTTTACCTATCAAAACCGGATAACTGGCCAGAATGAAGCCCTCAACGCAATGCAGGTGGGTATTGCCAATACACCTTGGATTTTTAATGTAAGCGTTGGATATACCTTTGGTTTTTAGTTTCCAGCATTTACCAAAGTGAACCAGTCAATAGCGCTTTTTGGGTATTTGTTTGTATACCTCCGCCTAAAATACATACCTTGTCGGGTATTATTTAAACCAAGAAATCAAATGCCCAAGCTATTCATTGTTTTTATTATAACCAGCCTTAGTATGGCCTCAGTTTATGGACAAAATGACTTTCGTTTCCGAAATAAAAATGTAAAACCGGGAAGCAAAACCCATTTTAAAGTACCCATTACTGATGGGCAGCATACTACTTTTATTCCTGTTACAGTGTTTCGAGGAGCACAAAACGGGCCTGTACTAGGCATTACTGCGGGGGTACACGGCTACGAATACCCACCCATTATGGCTGGTCAACAGTTGATTGAGACCATCGACTTACAAAAACTAAAAGGTACTGTCATACTGGTACAATTGGCCAATGTGGCGGGTTTTTTGGGCAGAAGTCCCTTTTTGAACCCTTTAGACGGTAAAAATCTCAACCGTTCGTTTCCTGGTAACCCGCAAGGCTCCATTACCGAACGCATTGCGGCATTCATTAGCAATGAGGTCATTGGTCGGTCTGATTTTTTTCTGGACATGCACGCAGGTGATGCTCCCGAAGATTTGATGTCTTATTCGGCCTACTACAGTCATCAACAAAAACCTACCATCTCTGAAAAAGGCAAAAAAATGGCCATTGCCTTAGGTTTTGACCACGTCATTGTATTTGATGCCACCTCAAAAAAATATATGAAAGCAGATAAGCCCAGTCTCTATTGTTCGGCCGAAGCTTTCAAACGAGGAATTCCCTCCATCGATATTGAATGCGGTAAATTGGGGCAATCATCTCAGTTTTTGGCTCGAAAAATTGTTACTGGAGTAATGCAATTGTTGGGTCACTTGGAGATGTATCAGGGCCAGGTAAGCCTTCCCAAAACAACTTTATTCATCAAGCAAAGGGTGTATCAAAGCAGTGAATTTGAGGGTATTTTTTACCCCAACAAGTCGGCAGGAGACTACGTAAGCCAAGGCATGAAAATTGGCCATATCACCGATTTTTTTGGAAAACAGCTTATTACAGTGTACGCCAAGGAGTCAGGGGTAATTTTGATTATACTGGGTACTCCTCCGGTCAATAAAGGGGAAACCGTAGTGGTAATTGGTAAAGTAAATGAATGACGATGGCTTATAACTTGTTTTTGGATGATGTGCGTACCGTTGAAATGGTATATGAGTCGCCAACCGATTATGACTTTGTGATTGTACGTACTTACGACGCTTTTGTGACTTACGTTCAATTACATGGCCTCCCCGACTTTATCAGTTTTGACAACGACTTGGGATTGGATGACCAAGGGCAGGTGGCTCCCGATGGCTATGCCGCAGCCAAATGGTTGGTGTATGAGTCTGGGCTAGATTTGTCAACGCTTCGTTATTATGTCCATTCGGCCAATCCCGTGGCTGCGGAGCAAATTCGTGGTTTGCTGGATAATTATTTACGTCATTTGCGAAACTCCTGATTTTTGTTGGGGGTTTTTGCAAACGCTTGTTGCTTAACTTATATTATGTTAAGTAATAAATATTCAAAGCGTACTCCTCTGAAGGGATTTTTGGGTCAAAACCCTCTTTTTTGCCTTATTTATCCCTATTTTATTGTTTATCCATTTCATTTTGTAGCGTTTACGTCCAAAATCCTGAATTGAGTAATATAAACATTTATAAAAATCATCTCCTGGTTCCTAATACCTAACAGCTGGGAGTGAGTGTATTTCTCTCAATTCAAATAATGGATCATGCGCAAATCATTTTTTCTCTTGCTATCATTCGTAGTCATCAGTCAGTTTCCAGGATTCAGTCAATCCGCTGAATTGATAAAAAAAGCTCGCAAAGGAAACTCCAAAGCTCAGCTCGATTTAGGGTTGTTACACATTTCAAGGCATCGCCTCACTAAAGGGTTCAAATGGGTTCGAAGAAGTGCCCGTAATGGCCGTAGTGATGCCCAGTATCACTTGGCCACCATGTATCAAAATGGCAAAGGGGTGGAAAAAAATGCCGATAAATCATTGAAATGGATGAAAAAAAGCATCCGACAAAATTACCCACAGGCCCAATTAGGTCTAGGGATTTTATACCTCAGCGGCAGTGAAGCCATTCCTGAAAATAAATTCAAAGCATTTGAATGGATACAAAAAAGTGCCCAACAAGGCTTCTCCAAAGGAATGTATTGGCTTAGCAAAATGTACGAGAATGGAACTGGAACCAGAAAAGACCCTGCTCAAGCTTTTCAATGGATGCAAAAAAGTGCCCAAAAGGGTTACTCAGGGGCTCAACTCGCCTTGGGAATGGCATATCTAAAAGGCCATCGAGTTCCCTTAAATGTCAAACAGGGAATAGAATGGATACAAAGAAGCGCCCAACAAGGTAATGCAGAGGCTCAGTGTCTTTTAGGAAGTTTTTACTTGGAGGGCAAATATGTACCATTGGATAAAACCAAATCCTTTGAATGGATCAAAAAAAGCGCGCGACAAGGGTATGTCAAGGCCCAATACAAGCTAGGGCTCATGTATTACAATGACCAAAGCGCCAAGCCTAATCTGACAAAAGCGTTTAAATGGATGAAAAAAGGCGCTTTGGAAGGGTATGTCGAATCCCAGCACTTTTTGGGGGTCATGTATTTGCAAGGGGTTGGAGTAGCCAAAGCAGATACTACACTCGCTTTTCAGTGGCTGGAAAAAAGTGCCTTCAAAAACCACCCAGAGGCTCAGGAGTTGATGGTGAATATGTACCAAAATGGCATCGGCACCGTAAAAAACCCAATCCAAGCAAAACTGTGGAACAGAAGATTAGTCGCTACCAGAACGTTTCATCAAATGAATCAAGCAGCCCAACAAGGTGACTTGGAAGCACAGTATCAACTGGCACGCTTTTACCGTGAGGGAAGAGGAACCTCACGTGACGACCTGCTGGCAATTCGCTGGGCAAAAAGAAGCGCCCGACAAGGAAGCATAAAAGCACAGGGATTGTTATTCGACCTCTATTCCAGTGGTGTATACCGAAGTCTAAAACCCGCCCAGGCAATCCATCGCTATGCTATGATCACTGATTGGACGGGTTCTGCCAAACAAATGCAATTGCAGGCTGCCAAAGGGCATCCAGAAGCCCAATTTTTGTTGGCCACTTCGTACCTAAGTGGCATTGGCGCCCCTCGAGATTATGCCAAAGCACTCAAATGGATGAGAAAAAGCGCCCTACAAGACTACCCGGATGCACAATATTTTTTAGCATTGATCAGTTCGGAAGGCATTGGAGTACGTAAAAGCTCTAGATACGCCAGGTATTGGTTTAGCAAAGTAGAGAAGTTCAGGTAATGGATGTCTTAAATATAGTGAATGAGTCAAGTACATTATTATTCTATGAATAATTTTCTTGAAGCAGTTTTAATTTTAAATTTGCCTGTACTTCAAAAAAAATAATATTTATGCTCAAAAGACCTCGTCGCAATCGTAAGTCGTCGGTAATCCGCAAAATGGTACAGGAAAACCGAGTGCTTTTAGAAGACCTTATTTTCCCTTTGTTTGTAATAGAAGGAGACAACCAAAAGAGTGAAGTGAGCTCTATGCCTGGTATTTATCGCTATTCGCCCGATTTGCTCAAGGACGAAATTGATGAATGCATCAACTTGGGTATCAAGTCTTTTGCTATTTTTCCGAGTTTGCCCGAAAGCAAAAAAGACAAAATGGCCACGGAGTCTACCAATCCTGAAGGGTTGTACCTACAAACCATTCGGGACATCAAAGAAAGTTTCGAAGATACTTGTATCATTACCGATATTGCCATGGACCCTTACAGTTCGGATGGCCATGATGGTATTGTACAAAATGGTAAAATCCTGAACGATGAAACATTAGAAGTATTGGGCGAAATGGCAGTGGCCCAAGCCGAAGCGGGTGCTGACATTGTGGCTCCTTCGGACATGATGGATGGCCGGGTAGAGTTTATTCGTGAGGCACTGGATGAGGCCAATTTTGAGGATGTGTCTATTATGGCTTATACTGCCAAATACGCCAGTGCATTTTATGGACCATTTCGAGATGCACTAGATTCGGCACCTAAATTTGGAGACAAAAAAACCTATCAAATGAATCCGGCCAACCGCAGAGAAGCTTTGATTGAGGCAGAACTGGACGAATCGGAAGGGGCTGATTTTTTGATGGTCAAACCTGCCCTCCCCTACTTAGATGTCATTCGTACTCTCAAGCAGGATTTTGATTTGCCCATTGCGGCTTATAATGTAAGTGGAGAATATGCCATGATCAAAGCAGCAGCTCAAAAAGGCTGGCTCGATGGCTTGGACACAATGCAAGAAACTTTGCTGAGTATCAAGAGAGCCGGGGCGGATGTTATCTTGACTTATTTTGCCAAAGAGTTTGCCGAATTGCGTAACTGTTAGGTATATTTTGATGTATTGATTTTTAGAGGTATCTTAAAGATCAATACATCTAAACTTATCAAACCAACATGGATCATAAAGAAAATAAGCAAACTAAAAATTATTTTGAACAACTGCTGGCTTTACTCTCTACCACTCGAAACGCGGTCTTATTGATGTTGGCCTTTTTTGCAATGACCAATGCCATCAATAATTTCACTCTCCTCCCTGATTGGCATGGTTATGGTCTTCCTCCCTTTATAGTCCAACAAAGAGATATTGAAGTTCAGCTCCTCAAAACAAGTGCCTATTCTATCGCCGAGGTAAAAAAGGATTATAATTATCTGGATCATCCATTCAAGCACGTACACAAATGGAATTGGTTCAGAGAACCTGGTTATACCAAAGGGGTTGAGCCCTTGAAAGTACCCAGAAAAACATTTTTTCGCTGGAAATCCTGGGAAAACCACCGCAGCCGAATGACTTTTATTTTAGGTTATTGATGCCTTATGTACGTTTGATTTCTTCAATATAAGGCAAATAATCACGATGATGAATGCATCCCAAGACACCGACCAAAAACTACTCTCATTGCTCCAAAGTAACGACGAAAGCAATGTAGATTTGGCCTTTCAGCTATGTGTAGGGCTACAAAACCAATATAGTCTTGAAGTAAGTCAGGAATTACGTCGACAAGTACTTCGTTGTATCAAATACAACCTGGAAACCCACCATGTAAAAAACCTCACCCATCTGCACCTGGACTACCAAGGTTTTAGCACCCTTCCTGAAGAATTGGGTATCTGTAAAGCTTTGGTTGTACTGAACTTGGAGAAAAATTACCTCCAACAACTCCCCGATTGGATGGGACAACTTAAGGCATTGAAAATACTCAATCTGGGTAACAATGATTTCACCACGCTTCCTTCGGCACTTTTTCGGCTACCTAAACTAGAAAAGTTGTGGCTTTACTCCAATCAGGTAAGACATCTGGAACACATCGAGCAACTTCATTGTCTGAAACAGTTAGGCCTGACCTACAATAAAATCGAGCATCTACCTCCTTCTATTGGTCGACTTCGACATCTGAAATCGTTATTTCTGTCCCAGAATCGCCTACAGGCTTTGCCAGAAAGCATTGGGCAACTCCATCAATTGGAAGTTTTGAAACTAGACGGAAACCAGATCAAGCAACTCCCATTCTCTGTCGGG
>CALDJV010001231.1 GCA_937899305.1 uncultured Cytophagaceae bacterium | reverse complement strand
CGTCAGGAGAGCTGCAACAATGAGCCGAAGGCGGAACCATTAGTTTTTTATCGCTTCGCGCAACAATTTAACAATGAGCCGCAGGCGGAACAATGTAACAATAGCAATGAATCATCACTTCGCGCAGCCATTTAACCATATAACAATAAGCCGAAGGCGGAACAATGCAGCAATAGAACCCTTAAAATCAATCATCAAACCTGACCCACAATTTGGTATTTACCTGAGGGAGCGTCCATTGATCTGGGTGCCCCAATTCGTTCATCAAGCGGTCAATCTTTTTTACAAACTTGCGAATGTCATTGAAAGGTACCGCGCGTGGTTGTCTATTGAGCCTATTTAAACCACAAAAGAAATTTTCCCAATGGATCATAATGACATGGTGAGGCTGCAAATGCTTGATTAATTCCTGAGGATACGTTTTGACATATTTGTAAGAGGCCACTCCCATAATGGCAATGTCGATGGGATGTTGGACCTTGAGTGCCTTCGGTATAAATCCATTAGGGGCATTGCTGCTAGAGGTTTGAACAAATATTCTACAATTGATTTTTGCTTGCTCGTCCAAAAAGTCAATCAAATAAGCATAGGTTTGCCCCTCCTTGAAACCAGCTAGCTTTTTGGGCCACTTGTCTTGCTTGGCCTTGCCTTTGAAAAACTTGATGGGCATCCCTAAGAAACGCGTATGAGGAGCGTGGGCATTCACTACCGGGTACACTCTCATAACGGGAGTGGGATGGCCAAATTCATACTTTTTACCTATTCTGCCAGCGTCACTTGCTTCAGCTTTGGCAACTACACTGATTTGGCCTGGTGCAACGCCTGCCCCTCGTAAGTAATGGGCCGCAGTGTAACTCCCCAAAAAACGCACCTTGGCTTGGTTTAATAAATTCAAATGCCATAACACAGGTATGTCCATGATATGGTCGTAGTGAGCGTGACTCACCAATACCGCCTTGATCACCCCATCACGGTCTTGTGGCGTACCCAAAGTACGCTGAAAATAACGCCTGATGGCATTGGTATCAGATTTCGCTCGGTTAAACAAGGTCCCAAGTAACGGCCCAGGGTTAGAAAAAAACGGGTCCACATAAATGGCATGTTGCCCTCTTCGAATCAGCATACCCCCAGCTCCAGTGTAGTGTAGCTCGAGCATCGTATTGACACGATTTACTGTTGAACTCAAGTGAATAGTATCAGTGGTTTGGGTAAGGTATCGGGTAATTTTTTTGCCTTGTTGGATTCCTTTACAGGCGCTTAGACACAACACCAACCACCACCACGAGTATTTAGGGTATTTCATAATGTTAATAGCATCAATAGGTGTTTGACTAATAAATATAGTCTTAAAAATGTTTAGAAATTGTTATTCTTTTTGCCATAAAAAACGGATATTATAGACACATTGCCTATTGTAAGTTACGTACTATCATAAGTAGAGGTAGTTATCGAACAAAATCCTTCAAATTATGATTTAAATATTTACGCTCATTTATATCAATGTAATTATACTACTAACACTATTAACAAAATGGAAGAGACAACTCAAAACCAGTTAAACAATCAAAGGCCAGCGAAGGTGCCTCGAACACCCAGCTCGGTCAAAATTGAGGTACGCACTCCTACTCCTCAGGAATACGCTAAGCTGAGGGAAGTGGTCAATTGGAGCACGATTGACCTGAAAGCCATCGAACATGGCTTACAAAATTCAATTTTTTCGGTCTGTGCTACCTACGAACAGGAAGTAATAGGATGTGGAAGGGTGATTGGTGATGGAGGGATTTACTTTTACATTCAAGATATTATTGTGGTTCCTGCTTTTCAGAAACGAGGCATTGGCAAATTTATCATGAACGAAATCATGAAGTACTTGAACAAACATGCTGCGGCAAATGCTTTCATAGGACTGATGTCATCGGAAGGGGTCATGGGTTTTTATGAAAAATATGGATTTGAAGAAAGACCCAATAACGGTCCAGGAATGTTTAGAACTTGGCAAAAAAGAATGTAAGCTATTTTTCTGAAACCTGAGCTGAGGGACGGACCAAAAATAACTTTCCTATTTGGAGACGATCTATTGACTTGAAACTTCGTTATTTTTTTTGCCCGTAGCCCTGCTACGAGCGCAAAAAATGCCTCGTCTCAAGCCAATATCTCTATCTCGAAATGAGTAACTTATTTTTTTACCATCCCTGATGAGGTGAATACTATACTGGTGTTCACCTATTGTATTTTAAAAATCATGATGAATTATTTGCATCAATTTACATTATTACTCGGCTTGTTTGGGTTGTTTTTAGGACCAGCTCAGGCCCAACAACCCTCTAAGTCTGTTTTGGTGCCCATCAATTGGGAAGCCTCGCTATCCGAGGATTTTTCGTTCCAGCAGCAATGGCAATACCCCGAAGGTATTTATCGCAATCGCTTTGGGCAACTTTGTTGTGATGGGTTGTGCCCAGAAGGGGTCAGTCATATGAAAAATACTGCTGGCAAGATTCTCCCAAAATACCTCATTCTATATTATCAACTGGTAGATACCACTCATCAGTTTCACACTGTTCAATCTACTACCAATGCTTACGAATTTGCCCAAACTCATTTCGTAAAAGCAAAGCATGATGCTACACGAAATATTACTCGGTGTTATACCCTGTCTAATGTGGCTACCCATAGTACGCTAAACCTGGAAATATTAGCCACCGAGTGTAAAGCCAAGGTATCATTGAACAGCATTCGGCCTGAAGTGGGTACCCAGACTTTTTATTGTACTGGAGGCCAAATCAAGATAGATCAAACTGCCTGGAAAACAGGGCGGTTAAAGGCGGTATTTGACCTTCATTTTTATAATCATTTGGCCCCCAGCACCCCACTTTATTGGAAAGGAAAAATAGTTACCCGCATCGAGTAAGCCAACCAATGGTCTGAGACCTTTTGCAAAAAATTGATTCCTGCCTTCAAATTGGCTAAATTGCCTATGATTCTTCTCTGAAGAATTATAATTGATTGAGGTGCTGTTAAACTTTAGTTAAACGAAATCAATTTGGATTTAAGCACCTCTCCTATTCGTTTTATTGGTCACTGGTACTCACGTTCTTTAAGAATAACAATCCATGAAAAAAGTAATCCCCTTATTTATATTTTTATTCATGACCACTGTTGGTTGGAGCCAAATCCAAAAGCACGACAGTTGGGCTTATGAAGTATCCAAAAAAGAAGTAAAAACCGGAGAAACGGTAGATTTGATTTTTAGAGTTACCATTGACCAAGATTGGTACATGTATTCTTCTGATTTTTCTCCTGAGGTAGGGCCTACGGTTACTACTTTTAAATTTGACCCACATCCCTCCTATCAGCTCGTGGGTGGCCTGAAAGCCATCAAGCCCAAGGTAAAGTATGATTCTATTTTCGAAGGAGAAGTAAAATATTTCGTTGGTACGGCCTTGTTTCGTCAAACGGTGAAAGTACTAGACGCCAACATCAAAGTAAAGGGATCATCGGATTTTCAGGTTTGTTCTAATGTAAATGGTCAGTGTATTCCAGGGACAGCCAACTTTACCTTTGATAAGTCGCTCATCAAAGTGATTGCCGCTAATACGCAAACCAAACCAGGTGAAAAGAAAGGAACCACCGAAAAACCCAAGGAAGAAGAAAAGCAAGTAACCCAAAACGAAGAAGACCCCACAAAAGAGGACAAGAAAGACGACAAGAAAAGTGAGGAAGCATCTGATAATGAAAAAAACAATACTGGGGAAAAAGTAAACCGCGCCAAAACTTCTAAAACCGAAAATACCGATCAAGGAGAAACGTTGGCGGTTAAAGACAAACAAGAGTCTGAAAAAGAAAGCAAACGATCTTTGCTTGGCTGGTTTCTTTTAGCTTTTGGTGGAGGAATCGCCGCAGTATTTATGCCTTGTGTATTCCCAATGATTCCTATGACGGTTACCTTTTTTACCAAACAAAGCAAAACCAAGGCTGAAGGACGTAAAAAAGCCATGATATATGGTTTATCCATTGTAGGTATCCTTACTTTCATTGGTTCAGTATTTACCATTGTATTCGGAATTGCCTTTGCCAACTGGCTCAGTACCCATTGGCTGCCCAATTTGATCTTTTTTGCGGTATTTTTCATGTTTGCCCTTTCGTTTTTGGGCATGTTCGAGATTGTACTCCCTAGTTCTTGGGTAAATAAAATGGATCGTAAAGCTGACCAAGGGGGTTACGGAGGCATCTTTTTTATGGCATTTACGCTGGTATTGGTGTCGTTTTCTTGTACTGGGCCTATTTTGGGTAGTGCCATGCTAGAGCTGTCTCGGGAAGGACAAATTGTAGAACCTATTGTGGCGATGTTTGGCTTTTCGTTGGCCCTGGCCTTGCCGTTTACCTTGTTTGCTTTTTTCCCATCTTGGTTAAACAGTTTGCCCAAGTCAGGAGGCTGGTTGAATAACGTAAAAGTGATCTTGGGTTTTGCCGAGTTGGCCTTGGCGCTGAAGTTTTTAAGCATCATTGACCAAGTTTACAATTTCAACCTTTTGGGTCGTGATGTCTATTTGGCATTTTGGATCGTCATATTCTCTATGATTGGCTTTTATTTGTTGGGTAAAATCAAAATGCCTCATGATAGCCCAGTAGATAAAGTGAGTGTGCCCAAAGCAATCTTATCCATTTTGGTATTCTCTTTTGTGGTGTATCTGATTCCAGGGATGTTTGGAGCTCCACTTCCGGCTTTGGCGGGTTATTTACCTCCTCAAACCACCCAACCATTTGATATGCACCGGGTCAATCGTAAGCTAGAGCAAAACGAAAGAAAACTAGAGTTATTAGTGGATGCTATTAAAAAGGGAGACGTGAACTTGGCCTCTAACAATGAACCGAGGATCACAAGTGAGGTAGATTTTTCGAAAGTGAAATACCACAGTAAATTTCATTTGCCCCACGATCTCAAAGGATTTTTTGATTATAAAGAAGCATTGGCTTACGCCAAAAAAGTAAATAAGCCCATTTTTATAGATTTTACTGGCCACGGTTGCGTCAATTGTCGTAAAATGGAAGAAAAAGTTTGGGCTGCTCCCCCAGTATTGACTCGTTTGGAGGAAAAATATGTGGTCGTTGCGCTTTATGTAGATGACCGAACTACCTTGCCAGAATCAGAATGGTATACCTCCAAAGAGGACAATAAGGTAAAGAAAACAATTGGAGCTCAAAACTTTGATTTCCAGGTAACTAAATTTAATGGCAATGCCCAACCTTATTATTGTTTGGTCAATCCATATACTCAGGAGTTGCTGGTGAATCGTAAACCAAGTTATGATCCCAATGTAGATAAGTTTGTCAAGTTTCTGGATGCGGGTCTGAAAAACTTCAAAGCTCAAAGCAAAAAAGAGGACAAAGCCATTGCTACCAAGTAACGGTTTATCAATAAAATAACAAGCAAGCCCCTTGAGAATAGTGATTCTCAAGGGGCTTGCTTGTTATTAGACCTTTATTCTACTTTAACATGATCTTCCCCGTTTTTTGTACGCTTCCTACCATTACCCGGTAATAGTACAAACCATTGGGATAATTAGTGAGATCGATGGTGTGGCGATCAGAAGTAAACACCTCGCTGTATACTTGCTTGCCTTGGGAATTGAATAATTTAATGGTGATTGGTTCTCCCTGAAAATTGCGGCCAAATACATTCAAAGGTTTGGAACGTACCGCTGGATTGGGAAAGAATATAAATTGTACTTCATCTAAATAATAAGCACTGGTCAATTCGGTGATGATTTCGGCGCCACCTTTGAAAACAATTCGAGCCTGATAAAAATTTTGCCCGCTGATGGGTCGCTCATCAAAAAACTCGTAATTGGTAATCAATCCCGTGGGCTGTTGAGTGCCAATCGTTTGTACTGTATTGTTGTTGACCCGTTCGTAGACAATTTGTTGTATCTCGTGATTGGTGCCCAGCGACAGGTTGAGCACAATACCTGAGTCTACTCGAGCTTCGGCAAAAAAGGACGACACAAAGCAACCAATTCCGGTAAAATCATAGTTTACAGCAAGTGATCTCAATCCACTTTTAGTAGGCGAGAAATTGGGAACAACTGAATACATGGAATCGGGGGCAGTCAACTTATTGATGATCAAAGAGGTGTCGGTTACTTCAGTAAAAGTGGTCAAGTACTTTGGACCTCGCGTGAGTACCGTATAAGATTGAGCGGCAGGTATTTTAGGCCATTGCACCATCACCGAATCGCCACAATTGAACCCAATATCAATGCGCAGTGGAGTAGATAAGGTAAAGGTATCAGTGGTAAATACTTGGCTGCCCACCGTCATTCGGGCCAATGCCAAGGCAAACGTATCTTTAGGTTCTTCCCACTCAATGAAACCTTTACTCAAGTCTAAGTTGGTTCCGATGGTCTCCCAAGTTTGCCCTTGGTCCAAACTCAATTCTAATTTCCCGGTTTGTCCAGCGGCAAAGCTAGATTGCCAACGAAAAAAGTTAATTTGCTCTCCATGGTAAGGTAGGTTATCGCTCCCAGTTGGAAAGTTCCAGGTAAATTGATCCTTGGTATCCCATTGGTACGCAATATAAAAACCTTGATTTCCACTCACTTTTAATCCTTTCACCGTAACTCGATAAGTACCTGTAGTGGCATTGGACAGTGTCACCTGCTCTACATTGTTTAAATGGTCTTCGCCTCGGGTAGCATTTTGACTTAGTGCCGTAGAATCAGGGGTAATGCTCAAAACCCAAGGCAACCAAGTAGTACCAGAACTTACCTGAGTCAGGGTCAAATCTAAATCGTTCACCAACGCCTGAGGAGCATTCACTGCGGCGGCGGGATCATTCCAAACCAGGGTTACTTTCAAGTTTTGGGCATTGGCCGGTACAGTAAGGTCAAAATTGACAGTACTGCCTTCGTTCACTGTTCCTTCAAAATATTGTTTTTGAGTTAGTCCCTGGTAAGCCCGATAAGCATTGAGGTTGCCAAAACCTGATTGATAATCTACCTGAGGACTTCCCACATCTTCGGCACTATTGATCAATATTGCTTTGAGCAAAGTAGCTGAAGGTAATTGATTGCTGTTTTGCTGTTTGTAAGCCTGCTGTAGCAGCGTGGTCACCCCAGTAGTAATGGCGGTAGCGTTAGAAGTCCCTCCTTCGCCATAAGCCACCAATTCGGGTTTGACCCGTCCATCATAGGCAGGCCCCCGAGAACTAATGGCCAATACCCCTCCATTGCGATCTACAGCCCCCAAGGTCAAAATATTTTTGGCCATTTTGAAATTTCCGGTAATGTTACCAAAGCCCGATATAGATTGATAGGTTCCACTGCTGCCTTGCTCAAGTCCAGCGTTCCCAATCGACATCACATGCAGCAGTTGATCATTATGATTGGCACTCAGGTCAAAAGCACGGGCTTGGGTTCCATAAAAACTTTGGATTTCTATTCCGTAAGAATGATTTTGCACCCCAATATTAAAGTTTTGATAATAAGCATCAGCGTTGGGCAAGGTGTCGGCATTGCTCGACGAAGTCATATTTGCCCGCCAGGCCACTCCTCTTCCTTGGCTAGATGAATTACCAGCTCCAGCAATGAAAGTGGCCATATTGGTAGTGTGAGGGTCCACAAAATTAGCCGGAGTGGTGGTAGCCACATACCGTCCCCGAAGGTCAATATCGGTGGTGTCAAACAAAGGCTCATGAATAGAAACGAGCATTCCATCTCCATTTAAATCGGGAACTTCGTGCTGGAGGCGATTAATTTTATTGACATTAAAATTATGGTCTATTAGCGTGGCCTCGGGTACAATCCATTTTCCACGCACCTGATAACACTTTACTTCTGGATGCCCCTGAATGTGTTGATTAAAAATTGATTCTGGCGCTTGTAAAGTTACCCAATGATGGGCAGCATCTACCGCAACGATTTGTACTGACTGTGACCAGGCTTCCATTGCTTTTTCAAACTTTGAGTAACTATGAACTTCAAGCAAATATTTTTGGTGGGGCGATTGCTGCGCTTGGGTTGATAATGAAAGCAGGCATAGGATGACCAGGAACCCCAGCAATCGATGGTATTGATGAAACATGTAATAATGTATTTTTTTATAATGTGTAATATAACTTTATGCATACTACCAGGCATTTTTCGTTTGTGGAGACACAAACGAAGGCGGCCGCGCCGTGGGCAGTGTCTTCACTGCCCACTTTAGCCAAAATGTCCAGTAGCATGAACTTTATGCTAAGTAACAGTTGCGCAATAATTGTCCGTTTTCACTTCAATTTTGCTCGCCATG